>CAYGOU010000123.1:0-8622 GCA_964351455.1 uncultured Porphyromonadaceae bacterium | reverse complement strand
CCTGTATGCAATTCCGAAGCAATTAGCTTCAGTCTCCTATTTTTTTGCGGCTTCTGCAGCTTCAGCCTTCATCTTTTCGTTTGCGGTAATCAGAAACTCAACCCTGCGATTCTCCGTTCTTCCTGCTTCTGATTCATTATCATACTTGGGCAAAGTCTCGCCGAATCCTATGATGGTCATGCGACTGGCATCAACTCCGCGGTCATCCATATAAACCGAAACAGCAGTGGCACGCTCTTCTGACAGCGTCTGGTTATAAGCCATGCTTCCCTGACTGTCGGTGTGTCCCTGTAATTCAATGTCGGTATCCTTGTATTCATTGAGCACAGTAACAAGTTTGTCAAGACCGGCTTTTGCATCATACGACAGATTTGACTTGTCGAAACCAAACAGCACATTGCTGTTGAATTCCACAACAATGCCTTCACCCACCCTTGCAACTTTTGCATCGGGGAGTTTGCTCTGCAGCTCTTCGGCCTGCTTGTCCATCTGATTTCCGATGACTGCACCGGCAGCCCCGCCAACTGCAGCACCAATAATGGCTCCAAGCGCAGTATTGCCTGCAGCCTTACCAATTACTGCTCCCATTCCGCCTCCTGCTGCTGTCCCTACAACCGCACCCTTTTGTGTTGTGTTCCATAAAGCACACCCTGACGATATGAGTATAATACTCAGAATCATGGCTAAGCTTATTATTAGGTTTTTCATAACAGTTTATTAATTGTCAAGTGTTTATTGCGATAGTCTACTGCGAAAATAAGCCTATCAGATCCCGAAACTGTTACAGATTTTTTCGAAATAGTTATAAAATTCACATATTGGATATGCCAAAGCAAACCAGTTGGCCAGTTAAGCCAGGCAGCATATTTCGTGGATATGGAGGACTCCCGGGTGCCTAAAGGATGGCCCTGATCTCAATCCTCTTTTCTGATTGCGATTGAAGCTTTAAGAATACAATCAGTTCAGCTGATCCGTCTATTTTATATTCGGTTGCATAACGAAAATCCTTGCCTCGCGGCACGACGGTGCCATCGATTTTGAGTTCGATCTGGCCGGCGGTCCAGTTTCTGATCACAAACACCGGGTTCACCAGGGGCTTTTCATCCGATGCCTGCAGCGTGAAGCGCAGGCTCTCTGCCTCTCCCGTACGCTCGAGCAGGTAGGCCCGCTGTGGCCGGTCATAGTGCAAAAAGCCGAAACCCCCGGATTCAACCACCAGTGCGGCCGGATGGTTCCACGAGCGGGCCAGGGCCACCAGATGCTCCGCCGGCTGGTTGGTCATCCCGTACATGGCGGCATTGCCATAGCGGAGGGCCCAGCTGAGCGACGAGTGGGCGGCGCGGTCGGGTGCCACGGCATGCCGGCCGTCTGAATGAACCTGGGCAACGGGCCAGTGGTTCCACCACGGAAAATTGGAGTAATCGGGACGTTTCTCGCCGTTGAACACCAGAAATCCGCCCCCTTCCTGCAGGATCAGAAAGGGCTTGAATTCAGATTTGAAGTTCACCAGCTGGATGTTGGCATCCCGGAGGTCGAAAACCGGATATCCCGTTTCCCAGCTGTAGGCCTTGCTCTCCCCCTGCATGTTGAGCAGGATGCAGGCCTCGGTTTCGATGTTGTCTTCGGGACGGGTGCCCGGGGCCGAAAAGAAGATGCTCTCCTGCCACCCTCCGCGGCCGGGCAGAACATAGCGGATTCCCACCCCGTCGGGGTAGATGTAGTACAACTCGCTGCCCCATTCTCCGAATTGTGAATTGTCGGGCAGATCCTTCTGCTTGTACTGAACATCCATTTGAAGATAGCGCCAGTTCACCACCACCCGCGCCTCACTGTTTTCGATGATGGCCACCCTCGAGCTCCGGCACTGGGCATCCGACATGTGCTCCATGCATCCCGTCGCCAGCAGGTCGCGGTCTCCATCCGCGAGATACCAGTTATAGCCGGTTTCGCGGCTCTGGTCGGCCATCCACTTGTTGTTTTCAGAGACCCAGCAGGGCGAGTAGCGCGACCCCCGCCAGAACATCACCCGGATGGGGAGCTCCTCAAACTGCACCGCCACATCCATCTGCTCACCCGGGGGCCAGAGGTTGTCCCATTCGGGATAGTATTCAAGCCGCGTGTAGTGGGCCCCGAACCTGCCGGAGGAGGGAATCTCAGGAAAATCGCGGGGTTCAAACTGAGGGGGATTTTGGGGACTGACCGATGTGTAGAGTCTGCGGATCTCAGCTTCGGACAGGGCTCCCTCGTATACCCGGATCTCATCCATGATGCCGTCGAATGAATACTGGGATGGCCACGTGGCCCAGTCGCGCACCGGATCAGACGGAGCAAGGTGCTCGCGGTTCATGCCGATCCTGAATCCCTTTTCAAGTTCACTGTAACGAGCCCCGTAGTCGAAGGTAAAATCGTTGTAGGCGCCCATGAGCTCGCCGTTCACGAAGATGGCGATCCCATTCTTGCGGTCGTAGGTGGCGGCCACATGGTACCATTGCCGGAGATCCATACCCAGCCGGGTTTTTTCATTCAGGGGAGATTGGCAGCCATGCCACACCGAGGTGGCGTCAGACATGTAAAATCCGAGAGATCCCCTCGGATCCACGCCGAAATAGAATCCGGTGATTTTGTGCCTCCCGATGGTCAGGATGGGCGCCCAGTTCCATGGATAGGCCCCCATCGAGATCCAGGCCGACAGGGTAAATGAGGCCGGCATCTTGATGTTGCTGGCGGCCCCGGCATCTATGGCCGAGGTAAATCCGTCAAACTTATATGCATCGCCGGCCACTCCCGGCACCGTTTTGCCCTTTCCCAGGATCTGCATGGCGGTATCAGCACCATCGAAATCCCACTCATAAATCACCTTATGCTGCGATGAAAGCCCGCCCGCAACGGACAGCGCCAACAGCAGCGCAAACGCAAATTTTTTCATAACCCGATGAAGTTTAGCTCAGGTTAAAGCTATGAAAAACCGTGAACCTAAAACCGTAATCCGTAAACCTAAAACCGTAAACCTAAAACCGTCCCCCCCTTTTTAGTTAAGAATAACCCTCTCCTCCCTTACCCCTTCGCCGGTGGTCAGCTTCAGGATATAGGTTCCGCGTGCGAAGGTGGTTACGTCGATTTCCCTGACATTATGCTCTTTCAGTACAACCTGTCCGTAGATATTGATCAATTCAACCACATACGAATGTTCATCTGTTTGAATAATTATTTGTTTATCGGCGGGGTTTGGATAGAATTTAACAGGTTGATGGCTGGTTTCATTTACGCCTGTGGAGATTTCAATGTCTGTAGTATAAATCCATGTATTGTCAAATACAGCGTCATCGTTACCGCCGCCAAAAACAATAAATTCAACATATTCAGAATCTCCGTTCTTTACCCGGTTTCCTTTATACGCCAATGCAGCAGCGGCGCTGGCCAGGGCAGGACCGTTGGCGAGCGGTGTGAAGGTGTTTGAGTTCAGGTCCCATAAAAAGCAGAGCGGCTCAAAAAATCCGCTGAAGCCTCCGAACAAAAAGAGCTTCGAGAGATATTCAACCGCAGCGGCATTGGCTGTGGGGTAGAAATCTCCGTCGGGCATGATGGTGGTCCATGAGTTGGTGCCGGGAGTGTATTTCAATATTTCGGGAGTCAGCATGCCCCCGTTGACCAGTCCCCCGTAAACCAGCAGGTTGCCGTTATTAACAGCGGCATTATGTCCGTGGATCCTGATGCCGGGAATGGACTGCAGCTGCTGCCATCTGTTGCTGGCAAAGTTATAGACCCAAATATCCGACAGGGAATTGCCATTCTTATCTACTCCTCCCACAATGTAAACGGTATTATCTTCAACCGTTGCCGAGTGCTCGCTCCTTGCTTCAGGAATAATGGCCCCCTCAGGAATAATCTGTCTCCACAGTTTTGTTTCCGGGTCATACTCCCAGATGTCATCCAGAACGCCGTTGTTGCCCATGCCAAAAAACACATACAATTTTCCGTTTCGCACAATTGCCTGATGATTGAAACGCGGAGGAGGGGGTGAGTTTTCAGGCTCCTCTTCAGTCCATTCCATTAATGCTGCAGAATACAAATGAAGGGTGTCAAGCGAAGATTTGACGGTGGTTTTACCACCGAATAAAAACACCCTGTTACCTATAAGAACCATGGTGTGCCCATGGCGGGCAGGAGGGATATCGCCGGTGGGTGTGATCTGTTGCCAGCTGTTTTGGGCTGTGGCTGTGTTTGGCATTAACAGAATCGCAGTAATACAGATAAATATAAAGGCAAGTTTTTTATTCATGGCTTCGAATCTTAGATGTTAAAAAACCCGGTTCATTGCACCAAGCTTTAATAGGTTTGTGGTTCATCTAACCCCTTCATTCAAAAGGGATCACTCTAAATATATGACATTTCTATTAATTATCAGCGGTTCAAATCTCACCCTGAAACCGTAATCCGTAAACCTAAATCCCTCCGGTTCACTTAAGAATAACCCGCTCCTTTCGTACCCCGTCGCCGGTGGGGGTTATTTTTTACCAGTTTTCAATTTACAAAACATGATGGTTGAGAAGAGGTTGCATAAATTTGCTGTCGGATCTTTCAGTCTGTGAACCATCGCCTGACCTTTCGTTTCGGATGATGTATGTTTGTATATTCATTTCACGGATCTAACTTGTTCTGTCAAAATGATTCCGGATTCTGGATGGCTGGGATGTAAAAATAAAATGGTTATGGTTGGCGAAAGTGGTAACAGCGATGCAAATTTGAAAACGATTGAAGAGAGCGTTGTGCAGGCAATGGATGGCTCTGACAAAGAACTTTTCCCGTATTTACCCTATATTCTTCAGGATCTTTGGGAAATTGGCGCGGACCCTGAAGCAATAATCAAGCTGATCAAGAAGCATTGTGGTGATCCTTCCGGATTAACCATCCTGGATCTTGGATGTGGCAAGGGTGCCGTTTCAGTTCAGGTTGCGCAAACACTTGGATGTACCTGCCATGGAATAGATGCAATTCCTGAGTTTATTGATTTTGCTCAACTAAAGGCGACGAAATTGGGAGTAAACCACCTCTGTAAGTTTGAAACAGGTGATATAAGGGAGAAGGTGAATGATTTGTCAGGTTACGATGTCGTTATCCTTGGAGCGATAGGACCAGTTTTTGGTGACTATTATTATACTCTTATGACACTGGAACGCTGCTTAAAAGATACCGGTATTATCATTGTTGATGATGGGTACATAAGTGATGACAGTGACTTTATTCATCCATTCATGTTAAAGGAATCTGAGATAATACGGCAGATTGACAGAGCCCGGATGCAGCTTGTTGAGAGTGATATTATGAATAGGGCTGCCATAAAAGAATCAGACGGGTACATTTTTGAAAACCTGAAAAGAAGATGCTTTGAGTTAATTGAGCAAAACCCCGGCAAGGAGCGTTTATTTCTTGATTACATTAAGCAACAGGAGATAGAGAATGAGGTTCTTGAGAACAGAGTTACCGGCACCACCATGGTGATCAGGAAGAGACAAGGCAATCATCCTCAACAAGGCAGGCAATGAGGCAGAAATTGAAATCCTTAATACCATTCCCTGCGACACTCCTGCTGTTCCTTCTGCTTCACCCCGCGAGCATCAGGGCCCAGCAGAGCATTGCTGATTTTCCATTATCGGCCGGTGGGCATGCTGCCAGCATACTCATTGATCCGAACGACAGTCAGACCGTCATCCTGGCGGCAAAACTGTTTGCAGAGGATGTTGAACGGGTATGCGGGATCAGGCCCGCGGTGGTTTCAAACATCAGCGGGTCAGGCGCCCACTGCGTCATCATCGGTTCGCTCGAGTCGTCGGCGCTGATCCGGAGGCTGGTTGAAGCGAAGAAACTGGATGTGTCGGAGATCGAGGGAGCTTGGGAATCCTGTCAGACGGAGGTCATCAACAATCCTCTTCCTGGAATTAAAAGGGCGCTCGTCATTGCCGGAAGCGACCGCCGGGGCACGGCTTACGGGGTTTTTGAACTGTCAAAGCAAATAGGTGTTTCACCCTGGTACTATTTCGCCGATGTTCCGGTTAAAAAAAGCGATCGGATCACCATCAAATCCGGCAGGTACCTCTTGAATTCACCCTCTGTGAAATACAGGGGGATTTTCATCAACGATGAGATGTGGGGCCTCCGTCCCTGGGCGATGTATACCCATGCTCCCCATGAGGGAAAGGGAATCGGTCCTTCAACCCACCGGAAAATCTTCGAATTGCTGCTCAGGCTGAAAGCCAACATGCTGTGGCCGGCCATGCATCAGCAAACCAAACCCTTCAATTATTATCCTGAAAACAAGGTTGTTGCAGATCAATATGGCATCATTATGGGCTCATCCCATATTGAACCGATGCTGCGAAACAACATCGGGGGTGCAGAATGGGACACCGAATACCCGGGTGAGTCGTGGGATTATGTAAACAACCGAGATCACATTTACCAATACTGGGAAAAGAGAATCCTGGAGAACGGGAGCTATGAGAACATCTATACCCTGGGCAAAAGAGGTAAAGACGATGAGGCCGGCAGCGACATCACTGTGGAGGTGCTTGAGCGGATCTTCAGCGATCAGCGTCAAATCCTCGCCAAATGGGTCGACCGGGATGTAACCGGGATCCCGCAGGTGCTGATTCCCTATACCGAAGTGCTGGGTTTGTACAACCAGGGGCTGAAGGTCCCGGAGGATGTGATCATCTGCTGGCCCGATGACAATTTCGGCAACATCCGGCAGTTGCCCGATCATGCAGAGCAACAGCGGCCGGGGGGATCGGGGGTATATTACCATTTTCAGTGGCTCAACGGGGCGACCTCCGCCTATACATGGACCTGCACCACGCCGCTGGTTCTCACCTGGTTTGAGATGAAAAAGGCCTGGGATTTCGGAGCCCGCAAGCTCTGGGTGGTCAATGTCGGGGACATTAAGCCGGCCGAAATCAACATTGAGTATTTCATGCAGCTGGCGTGGAATGTGGATGGATGGGATCACAGCACAACATTTGATTTTCCTGAGCACTGGGCCGGCCGCGAGTTTGGCGATGACCCGGCGAAAGCCATTGGCAGGATCATGAACCGGCATTATGAGCTTGGCTATGCCCGGCGGCCCGAGCATATGGTTCTCTGGAACGGCGCCCGCCAGGAGCTCTCATGGGAGTGGTTCTCACTGGATCATTACGGCGACGAAGCGCAGCGGAGAATAGATGCATACAGCCACCTCATTCAGCAGGTGGATTCGGTTTACTGCACCCTCCCGTCGGAGATGAAAGATGCCTTCTTTCAGACGGTGGTTTACAATGTCAAGGGAACGGCCCTTCAGAACCTCAAGGTTCTCTATGCCCAGAAGAGCCATACCTATGGGGAGCAAAGAAGAGCCAGTGCCGCGGTTTATGCCGCGAAAGCACAGGAGGCTGAAAACGGAATCCATGCACTGATCGGTCATTATAACCGCGGCTTGCTGACCGTCGGCGCCAAGTGGGATCACATGGCTTCGCTGCCGGGTCCGTGGGGCGGACAGTGGCGTCAGTGGGACATGCCGCCTTTGAGCAGCTGGTCGGGTGAGGGGGTTCCTGCCCCGGGATACCGGCTTGAAGGGGGCGACAGCCTGAGGCTTCCCGAATTGTCTGTCCATGCAAACGACAGTGTATTCATCGATCTTTTCAATACCGGAAACGGAGCGGTGTATTGGTCGCTCGAACCCTCTGACCGCTGGATAAAGGCCAGCAAAACCTCCGGGGTTATCTACGACGAAGAACGAATCTGGGTCAAAACCGATCGGGATGAAATTCGCGGTGGATCCAACCTGTCGGGGAGCATCAGCATCTATGCCTCAACATCCTTGCGGGATGAATGGGCGGCATGGGACCAGCTGTCGGTGGTGCAGCGGGAGGCCTTCAAACAGGGTTCAACCAGAACGGGGAAGGAGAATCTCCTGTTAACCGCAGAGCTTACAGTTTTCAATCCTAACATGCCGGGTGGGGGAGCCTTCAAGGGTTTTATCGAAACCAGGGGCTCTGTGTCGATCGAAGCGGAGAACTTCTCAAGAAAAACAGATCATAACGGGGGATGGGAGATCCTGAAAGGACTCGGAAGGACAGGCAGTTCCATCACGGTGCTGCCGGTTACCTCCGCTCCCCTCACCGAACCAGCATCCATCTACACAGCCTCACCCACCGTCGAATATGATGTGTACCTCTTTTCGGCAGGTAAGGTAAAACTACATCTCCACTGCATTCCAGGTTATGCCATCAACCGCGAATACCGGCAAAGGGTGGCCGTATCGTTCAACGACCAGGAGCCGCAGGTGATTTCACCGGTAGCAGGCAGCAGAAATGTAATGGACAACCTGATGACCTTTCAGGCCGATCTGGATCTGCCCGCCGCCGGAGCACATGTGCTCAAAATCAGAATGGTTGACCCCGGCATTGTCATTGACAAGATCATCCTCGACACAGGGGGATTGAAAAAGACGTACCTTGGGCCTCCTGAAAAATGATCATATGGATTTGAAGAGTGAAATAGACCGGAGAAGGACCTTTGCCATCATTTCGCATCCCGATGCCGGTAAGACAACGCTGACGGAGAAGCTACTCCTTTTGGGCGGTGCCATAC
>CAYGOU010000122.1:0-8644 GCA_964351455.1 uncultured Porphyromonadaceae bacterium | reverse complement strand
GGGTTCGGTGTTGAAAACAGGACTGTTCATTCTTTTCATCCTGACAGGAATAGCTTTTTATCTGGCCAGGCGACGCTGGCTGCGGATATTGATTATGGGTATTATGGCAGCAGGCGTTCCGGGTGTTTATGCACAGGAGAATACTATGGATATAAAAGTTTTGGCGCTTGGGGATTCTTATACCATCGGCGAAGGCGTAGGAGAAGCAGAGCGCTGGCCTGTGCAATGGATTGGCAGGCTGAAGGCGCGGGGAATGGAGGTTTCGGAGCTTAGGATTATTGCAAAAACAGGATGGAGAACCGATCAGCTCTCATCTGCCATTGACGAAGCTGCCTTGGAAAAAAACTGGGACTGGGTGACTATTCTGATCGGGGTCAACAACCAATACCAGGGAAGATCATCAGATTCTTACGAGGAGGAGTTGCCGCATCTGATTGAAAAGGCGATTGAACTGGCCGGGGGCAGGCCTGACAGGGTGATTGTAGTGTCAATTCCGGATTATGCCTTTACTCCCTTCGGTCAGGGTCTCTACCCTTCGGTTATTTCGAGTCAGCTGAGGTCATACAACCGAATTAACCGGATTGTTGCAAAGCGATATCTGGTTCATTACGTGAACATCAACACGATAAGCAAACAGGGGCTCAAGTATCCCGATCTGGTTGCAGGAGATGGACTCCATCCGTCGGGGAAGCAATACGCTGCCTGGGTCGACCTGCTTATGAAAGAGGTCTTCAAAGAGGCTCTCCCGGCAAGGAGGCCATAAAGGTCATCCTTTAACGGTAATGGAAATAACGCTCAGCCGGAATATCGGTGAGCGAGCTTTGTTGAGTTCTCCATTCAAGCCGCAGGGTATTGCCACCGCTCCTTTCAAAAAAGGAGATCCTAAGGGGATGCAGGCCCTTTTCAAGCGCCATTGTCGCGCTCTTTGTTATGGCACCGTGCAGTCCGTCGTTGTCAACAATCAGCTGCTCATGAAGGTAAAGGAGGCTGCCGTCGTCGGAGGTAAGGTGCAACTCATACAGTCCGGTTTCCGGAACGTCAAGAAATCCCTGGTAGTCGATTGCAAAGTTGTCATCCGGGGCATTCGAGGCTTCTTTGAATCCGTCGGAGATGCCGGTTACCTTTGGGGTTAAACCACTGAAGGCGGGAACCGAATCCCAGGAGCCGTCATAGAAGTGAAAGAGCAGTCCCGGTTTAGCCTGTTCAAGCTGGCGCCCTTTCAGGGGAGTCACCTGCTCGCATGTTGCGGTTGAAATCCCCGATACCTGTCCTCCATCGATGAAGCATGCGGCCTGAATGATGGCAGAAGCTGTAAGTTCTATGGGTTCGGTATAGAGGTTCGAAGCAGCGCCAGGGGCAGTGCCATCGAGGGTATAGCGAATCTCTGATACGGTTTCGCCCTTTAAGAGCTTGACTTGAATGCGGTCGATGAATTTATTTGAAAAGGCTTCTATGACCGGGGATTTGTAAACGATGGGATCTCCTTCGATGTCAAGCACCACAATGCTGTTGACGGGATCAGGTGCCTGGGCCGGGAGGGTAATAATGAGGGCATCCTGGTTGCGGGTGAGTGGCTGATCGTCCTGATTGGGATCGGCCAGCAGGTAGGCCCGGATCGGCTTGTTTCCCAGTCCTGGAAGCACCAGTTTGCCATCAGCGGGCCAGTCAAAAACATGCAGATAGAGCCTGGTGCTTTCGGTCATTGATTTCCGGGTACACCTTCCCCAGGGGAGACTGGTGAAGGGACTTGCTTGTGTTCCGTAGATTGATTCGCCGTTGATTTTCATCCAGACACCAATCTCCTTAAGCCGGTCGACGCTTTCAGAGGGGAAGAGTCCTTCGGCGGTCGGTCCCACGTTGAGCAGAAAGTTTCCGCCCTTGCTTGCAATGTCGGACAGCATTCTCAGGATCTCGGCGCTTGACTTGAAATCCTTGTCAAGGCGATTGTATCCCCAGTGGTTGTTCATGGTCATACAGGTTTCCCAGTCGTAGCCGGGTACTCCAGTGCCAGGAATCTCCTGTTCGGGGGTTCCGAAGTCGCCTCCGAACTCCCCTTCGCGTGTCATTCCCGCCATGCCGCTTCTGCCCACGCTCACCCTGTTGTTGATGATGATATCTGGCTGAAGCCTTCGAACATATTGATAGAGATCCTTTCCGTAATCACTGTTCCAGGTATTCTCCCACTCGCCATCGAACCACAACACCCCAATATCCCCGTATTTAGAAAGAAGCTCTTTGAGCTGGTTATTCATATAGCTGACGTAACGGTCAAAGTTGGCACCCTCGGAACTCCGGTCGCTTTCCCATTCGCGTCGGGGCAAATAGTCGGGATGATGCCAGTCCATGATCGAATGGTACCAGCAAATCCTGATTCCTTCACGGTGGCATGCATCCGAGAGTTCCTTAAGAATATCTCTTTTAAATGGGGTGGAGGCGACATCGAAATCGGTATGCTTTGAGTGAAAGAGTCCAAATCCATCGTGATGTTTTGAGGTGATGACAATGTATTTCATCCCGGCATCAAGGGCGATGTTTACCCATTCGTCGGCATTGAATTTCACCGGATTGAACTGGTCAACAAAGCCATTGTATACTTCAAGCGGAATTTGTGCGGTGGTACGGATCCACTCAGCGTGGTTGGTGGTCCCGTTCCATTCCCCTGCAGGTACGGCGTATAGTCCCCAATGGATAAACATACCGAAGCGGGCCTCACGCCACCATTCCATTCTGGCATCCCGGTCCTCCGAAGATTCATTCAGGTAATCAACTTTGGCAGGGGTGCAGCCCAACATGACCATCATGGGCAAAAGCAGCAGGATTCTGAGCAGATTCATGGCAGGAATTTTTGGTATAATCTCAAAAATAGCGAATAATTCAGAGCTTCGGGGAGAATAATTGCCATTTTTGCACCAGATTATCAGCGTACATGAATGCAGACCAAAAACCTAAGGAGCGATTGTGGTCTCGGGATTTTTTGCTGATTACCCTCTCGGTTTTTCTGATCTCGACCGCCTTTTATTTTCTGATGCCAACGCTACCGGTTTATGTCACCGATCAGTTCGGGGCCGGAAGCCGGCAGGTTGGCTGGATCATTTCGGTCTATACGCTGGCAGCACTCCTGGTAAGGCCATTTGCCGGCTTTACGATAGACATATGGGGTCGTAAGGTTTTATTTCTGGTGACCCTCTTTTTATTCGGACTTTTATTTGTGCCCTATCCCCTGGTGACCGGTTTTGGCATGCTGATGTTCATCCGTTTTCTGCATGGTATGAACTGGGGCATATCCACCTCTGCCGGTTTTACGATTGTGGTTGATCTGGTTCCGGTTTCGAAGCGGGGACGGGGGATCGGGTATTTCGGACTGGCATTTACGATTGCCATGTCGATCGGACCGATCATAGGACTGGCCTTGATCGCCTTAAGCGGATATACACCAGTTTTTCATGCAGCAGCCGGCATTGCATTGCTGGGTGCCATTCTGGCGCTTTTTATCAGGTACCCTCATTTCACCCGACCCGAAACCACGGAATTCAGCATCAACAACCTGTTTGCCAGGCGATCTATTCCGGTGACGGGCAATATCCTGATCCTGATGATCCCGATGGGGGGGATTCTCACATTTATAACGCTATATGCAAGGGAGCATGGAATGACCGGTTACACGGGCTGGTTTTTCACCATCATGGCCATCGGAACTGCCATCACCAGGATTGTTTCGGGCAGTGTGTTTGACAAGCGGGGACCCTTGGGACTGGGTATTGCAGGAATTGTATTGCTGGTAACGGGACTGGTTTTTTTGTCGAGGGCTCCTTATTGTTCATGTTTTCTGATTTCGGGTTTCATCATGGGAGCGGGATTCGGGGTGGTGATTCCAACACTCCAGACCATGGCCAACAATGTGGTTTATCGCCGGCGCCGGGGTGCTGCAAATTCGACCTTTTTAACAGGACTTGACCTCGGGATCGGTATAGGGTCGGTTTTTGCAGGCTATTTCTCTGAGTTTATCGGCTTATCTTCAACCTATCTTGCGATGGCTGCGGTCACCCTGCTGGGAGGGGTCTATTTTCTGCTGGTGGCCATTCCTCATTACAAGGCGCATCTGCTGATGGATTAGCTTTTGCATTGGTTTTGGATGCAGCCACCCGGTCCGACCATCCCTTTTTCATGATAATTCCACCAGTGCAGTCCGCTGCCTTCACAGTAGCGGTAATCACGGCACTCAGCGCAGCTCCCGGTGCGGGTCCACCGTCTGTTTCTGAAAGGTTTGAAGCGGCGGTTCCATACCGTTGAAAAAGAATCGTGGTATATGTTTCCCTGCACAAGGCTTCGGTCGATGTTCGGGCAGGCTGAGATGTCTCCGTTGGCCAGCACCGATCCGATTTGAATTCCTGCCCTGCAAAAGAACAGACCATCCCGAACCTTACCTTCCCACTGGCCGGTGTAGGATTCGCAGCTGAATGAGGTTAGAGGCATCTGTCCTGAGGCCCGTTTCTTGGCGATGAAATCCTGCATTTGATTGAATTGTGTTCCGTTCAGCTGCAAATCGGGCTGATCGGCCGCACGCCCAATGGGGGTGATGGTGAACAGGCGCCATGCTTTAATCCCGATATCAGCCAGCAGGGCATGAATCTTGTCAAGGCTTTCTAAGTTGCGCTGGTTGACACAGGTAACAACGTCAGACTGCAGTCGTGAACTTTGAGCCACCAGGCCAAGGGCTGAGAGGGTTCGTCCGAAGCTGCCCTCGTGATTACGGAGCCAGTCATGATCAGGTTTTAGTCCGTCGAGACTTACGGTGATCGCCCCCAGTCCTGCATTTAGAAGCGAGTTGAGACGCTCTGGGGTCAACTGATGTCCGTTGGTGACGAGTGACCACCGGTAGCCGAGTTCCCTGATTTTCATGCCCGTCTCTTCAAGATCGTGGCGCAACAGGGGCTCGCCACCTGTCATGACTACGGTGAGCTGTCTGACTTTCAGGTTTTTTTTCAGATCACGCAGCACGTCAAGAATCGCATCTGCGGGCATATCCGGCACCGAAGCGACTGATTGGCAATCGGAGCCACAATGCAGGCAATCCAGGTTACAGCGGAGGGTGCACTCCCAGAAGAGGTAATTTAGCTGGTGGATCCTGGCTTCGTTTTTTCGGAACCGCCGCCACAATTCGAGCAGAAGTCGCTGCCTGGGTAACAGACGGCCGGATTGAGGCATCAATTGAGGGCAATGGTAAAGCTTATCTGGTCTTCAGATGCCGGCAGGCTGATCAGGGTGTCTCTGCCCTGAAAGAGGCCGTTGGTTTCTCCGTCGGTGTCGGTTAAGGTGAAGCGGTAATCCGAAAGGCGTTCAAGAAACATCACAAAGGAGCCGTCGGATCCTGAGGATGTGTATTGGGGAATGCCCTCAACGGATACCTTGATGCCCTGAATACCTGCTCCTGTCAGGCTGCTGATGACCTTGCCCTCGACCATAACATCCTGACCGAAATCCTGCGGGGTTCCGTAGCATGCCTGAAAGATGAAGAGCATGCCCGAAAGACTGAAGAATCCGAAGATGGTTCTAAAGAGGTTGCGGTGCCTGATTCTCCATGCGGTGATGAGTGCTTTCATGGCCTGAGTTTTTCTAAAGGTACAAAAAAGCAGGTTCAATTCAAAGCCTCATCGGGCCATGGTACCGCCCATATATCAGGTTGGGAACCGTCGCCAGTTTTTCCATGGCCGGGGTCTGATAGCGATCGTTAAAGTGGGTTCGCTCACTCCAGAATGGTTCAGAGGTATCCTGCCAGCCCATATCATCGACCAGAAAGAGGATGATGTTGGGCTGCTTTGCACGTTGACCGGCTCCCCCGATAAACATCAGGGGAGCAGCGGGGCCAGATGGATTTTCTTCATAACCTGTTATCGCAGCATGTTTCTGTGGTGTCCGCTGTAGGGCATCTCCTTTGTATGGCACACCTTGCAGTTACGCTGTGTTCCGATGGTTCCGGGTATTTTCTGGTATTGGACAGGCTGGATGTTGTCTCTTTGGGGATCATATTTATTAAATGCGGGATATACTGCGTGGGTAGAACCATGACAGGCGATGCATCTGACTCCCTGGTTATCGGTTCGGTTGCGATACAAGGCTTCAAAACCTGGGGTCCATTTATTGAAAGCCGGGCCATCCCAGCCATCTTCTGTGATGTTGAACCAGGTATGGCAACTGGTGCAGTCGGGCTGCATTGACCAGGGGCTCCTGGGTTTGACTTCAGCCACAGACTCGGTCATACGGGGTAGTAGTCCCTTCATGAGCCTGTCAGCCCCGGATTTTCCGCCAACCTTTTCATTTTGCAGCAGTCCAAGTGCATGGTCCTCCATGGTTCCGTGGCACTCGGCGCAGGATATTCCAATCTCGGCGTGTCTTCCTCTCATGCAGTTGGTGTTGCCATCGGGATGTGAAGGATGACACATGTTGCAGGCATCATCCCAACGCTCCCTTAAATAGTTGGCGTGGAAACCATGCACGGCAGCTGAGAAGTTCAATACTCCGGGTTGACCCGAAGCCCCCAGGACCGGGTCTTCATGACAGGATTGACAGAGTCGCGGGTTGCCTTTTTCAGCCTCCTTCAACAGGTCGGTTTTCTGGTATTTGTCGTGCAGGCTGAGGATGTTTATGGCTGTTTCATCTGACATGCCTGAAAGGCCATCGACCCTCCAGCCTCCTCCATGACAGTTTCTGCATCCCATTTCGGTGGAGTTTGGGGCTACCACTTTAGTTTCGATCAGTACCTCACCCGAGGATTTCTCGATGGCTCTGATGGTGAAGATCGGGTATGGATTGTATGGAAGATGATCCCGGTAGGGCACCACCGGAATCCGCTCTGCCTTAAAGGCGTTGCCATCCGGGTCAAACTCTCCGGTCATTCCTTTGCCTGCAAGTCCGGTTCCCGGCTTCAGATTTACTCCGAAGTTGTTAGGAGCAAAATCCCAGAAGGGAACATGGTTTTCAGGATGGAGATAGGGCGATTCGACTTCGTACAGGAGGGTTATCCCCCGGGTGATGATTTCAGGTTTTTCTCCCCTTTTGAAGAGCTGTGCCTGCAGGGTATTTGCAGGGGGCAGGAACACAAACCAGGCATCGTTGTCCGATATGCATTTCATTCCCAGGTCATTCCAAACCAGCAGCACATATTGGTCATGCGCCGGGTCAAAAGGAGGAACAGTATGACTCTCTTGAGGAGGTTCATAGTCGCTGAAGCCCTCCCATTTCATTTGATTGACCTCCTGATCAAGCCATGTGGCAAGGGCTTGTTTTTCCTGTTCACTCCCCATGAAAGGAGGCATGTAGGTGCGTACCAATCCCTGCCCGGTCAAATGGGCCAGCACACCTTGTTCGGTCAGTGTAGCGATCTTGTTTGCGATTCCGTTGTAGCCGCTCATGGTATGACAAGCCATGCATTGCAGTTTAAAAATCTCCTTGCCAGCCGGAAGAGGGTTATCCTGGTCAACTTCGCGGATTTCGGTCCATCTGGCAAAGGAAAGGATTCCCTGATCGTTAATTTCATTCACCTGGTCGAGGGTAACCCCGTGCGAATACATGTAATTATATAATACATAGGGTTTTCGGGCTATTTCTCTCAGATATTCAAATCCTCCCATCCAACCTGTGGCCAGGAGTACCAGGGTCAGGCTGATGATCTTAAGGGCGCTGCCTTTCAGCTTGAAGAAGGTGGTAAGTCCCACAAGAAAAAGAAGTATTGAGCTGATGATCAGTATTTTCAAGAAGATCCCCCCCTCTGCGTTGAAGTGAAACAGGTTTTCAAACGCATCGGTTCCGATCACTGAAGTGTAGTAAAGTCCGCTGAGCAGCAGCACAGCTACCGGCAGGTAGAGCCAGGATGCGCAGTATTTCGAGACGCGGTGGCGCAGCGTTTCGTCTTTGCTGAAGGCCCCGGTCACCAATCCGAATACTCCAGCGAAGATGAGGGCGATGCAGGTTCTGAATATCAGGGCTGGGAGAAAGCTCGGATTAAAGAATCCCCTCCAGAATCCTCCCTCCTCAATCCATGCGCCCGGAGTTAGCATGAACCCCAAAATACCATTGATCACAAAGAGTGAGAGCCAGGCGAATATGAAATAGAGCCAGCCCACCATAATGTGGTCTTTGGGCTTCATTTTATCAAAGCGGATTGAATAGATCAGTAGGGCAATGATTTCGCAAATGAAAAACACCCACTCAATGGCCCAGCCGAACACGAAGTTATGAATCAGGGTTGATGTTGCTGCGGGATTTACCAGGGCAATGATGAACCAGATGCCGACCCCGGAGACTCCTCCAAATACCATGGTAAGGAGGACAAAAAAGTTGGTGTGCCTTCTCACATAATCAAGCATGGCATAATCGTTTGTTTTTCGGGCACGGATCTCAGTCAGAACAAGGAAGAGTCCACCCCCCACCGCCAGATGTGAAATGACCACATGGGCAATGGCAATGATGGCAATCAACAAACCACCACCTATTTCAGGGAGATACCAGTTTGGGTAGTTCATGGCTGCTCGGTTTTGGGTTTGAACATTAATTTAAGCATGTAATAGATCGAGATCAACCCGATCACGAAAATGACCAGGAATGCCAGCAGTGGCGAGCTCTCGCCGGTGGTGACCAGGTCTGCAGG
>CAYGOU010000121.1:0-8843 GCA_964351455.1 uncultured Porphyromonadaceae bacterium | reverse complement strand
TAGAGCCCGAGGTGCTAAAGGAGTATGCGCTCCATTATGAAACAGGTGAGCCTATTCCAGATCTGCTGATTGAAAAAATGGAGAAAAGCGGAATCTTTAACCAGGGCTTTACATCGGTTGAGTTCCTCTCAGCCTGCTATCTCGATATGGCATACCACACAATCGATGCCGAAACCACCATTGACGTTTCCTCTTTTCAGAAGGAGCTGCTTGATAGGATCGGTTTAATCCCGGAGATTGAACCACGCTACCACAGCCAGTACTTTTCACACATTGTGGGTGGCTACGATGCCGGATATTACAGCTACGAATGGTCGGCAGTATTGGATCACGATGCTTTCGAAGCCTTTAAGGAGACCTCTCTGTTCGACCAGGCTACCGCCGAATCATTCAGAAAAAATGTGCTCGCCAAAAACGGGATGGCAGATGCCATGGATATGTGGATGGCCTTCAGGGGACGCGAACCTGACATCACCCCGCTGATGCGGAACAGGGGTTTCCTGGAATAGCATGCAACATCCGTTATCGGATGAAATTCAGGTCTAACTGCTCCTCCTGCTGCCTCTGCTGAAAATTGTTAAGGTTGTAGGTGAAAGTCAGCGTTACCATTGGTGATTCAGGCAGGATGTTGGTCACCACCTTCAGGTTTTCTGTCTGGTTCTCCAGTACGGTGCGGCCGGTTCTCAACAGGTCCCTGACTCCAAGTGTGAGGGTAGCCTGACGTTTCATGAACGATTGTGTGAGTCCGAGATTCAGCATAAAATTACCACCCATGCGGCCCTGCAGCATGAGCGTAGGACTGGTGTAATTGGCCGAAACCACAAATCGGGTGTTGGCACTGAATAAGAATACTGTATTGAGCCTGGCATTCCATGAGAACATCTGGTTTGCCAGCTCTTCAGGCATGGAGGGATCCTGCAGGATGTAATAATACAGGTTGGTGGATCCCATGAACCGAAGCCACTGGGCAGCGGTGATGTTGCCTGTCAGCTCCAATCCTGTTGAATGCGAACGCTGGGCGTTCATGGGCATCAGAACAATACGGTTCAACTCATCCAGGGTGACAGATATGGATGACACATCCTTGACTCTCCGGTAATAGGTCTGAGCAGAAAGGGTTCCGATTTTGGTCTGCTTCTGATAGGAGAATTCATAGGCTTGTATAAGTTCGGGATCCAGGTCAGGATTCCCGCTCTGAATTGATTGATTGTCGATGAATTGAGGAAAGGGGTTTAGCTGCATTCCGGCAGGACGGTTGATTCTGCGACTGAAGCTGAATTGAATAGATTGATCCTTAGGAAGTTGCATCGAGGCTGAGCCGCTAGGGAAAAGGTTCAGGTAGTTCTTGTCAAACTGTTCATCCATGGTCTTCTGGTCGATATTCTGGTCGGTGTATTCACCACGCAATCCAACCGAATAGGAAATCTTTGAAGCCTGTCCTGACCAGATGCCGTATCCGGCCAGTATATTCCGGGTCATGCTCAGATTGTTTGAATAATTTTCGTTGCGAACCCAGCTCGAAGTCGAAGGTTCCCAGTCCTGGTAGAGATAGTCTGAGCCATCGGAAAAAAGAGTGACCTGGGCTCCCGCTTCGATTTTGTTTCCGTTCGCAAAGGGCCTGACATAGTCGGTTTTGAACCTGGTATCATTGATGTTCAGGAGGGTCTTGGTCTGGTTACGGGTGTTGTATCCTCCGGATTCATTCCAATCCAGATCTGAGGGGTATTCATGGGTCAACTGAACCAGGTCACCGATGAAACCTCCGGTAAAAACATCAAAATCCAGCTGGTGACCCTTGTCGTCAAATTTGTGACGGTAATTGAACTGCGGATTGTAAAAGGTACCATCGAGGGAGAGTGTGTTCAGGTAGAGCAGCCATTGGGATACCGGTGCATCGGTGATGCCAACGGTTATTTTGTTGCTGATATCCACATTGTTGTACATTTTGCCCGCCCGTCCGCTCACGGTGATTGAATTCCGCTCATTGAGATCCCAGTCAAATCCGGCATTGAGGTTATAGCTGTTGACGGCTATACCCTGGTCAAGAAGACTGTTGCGTTCAGTAGAGGAGGTATCAGAAAAGAGGGTGCGGTTGATAAAACCGCTTGCACTTGTCTGGATGTAATTTGCTGAGAGTCCGGCGAACACATTGAAATTATCTTTTCTATAGTTCAACTGGATATCTCCCATGTATTTATGGTTGAGTCCTGCCATCAGGGTAGTCTGTCCCATGAAGCCGGTTGTGTTTTGCTTCTTGAGCACCAGGTTTATGATGCCAGCCTCTCCTTCAGCTTCATACTTAGCCGAGGGATTGGTCATGATCTCAATGTTTTCAACCATGTCGACCGGCAATTGCCGCAGGAGACTTGTCCCTGCTACCGGCGAAGGCTTTCCGTCGATGAGCAGCTTGTAGTTTGCACTACCCCTGAGCAGGATATTTCCTTCGCTGTCGGTGGTAATCCCCGGTGCGTTTTCGAGAACCTCCACCAGGTTGGTGGCCCCGGTCTGCTTCATCTGGGCAACATTGATAATCTTCTTATCGCTCTGAAAGATCACCTCGGGCCTGGCCCCGACCACCTCGACGCCCTGCAGGGTTTCGGTGGCTTCGGAAAGCAGGATGTTGCCGGTTTCGAATACCGGAGACTGAGGCGAGAGAGAAAACTGTATCTGATGTGCTTTGAAGCGAACGTAACTGACAGCCAGCTTATAATTACCAAAAGAGAGGTTGCGGATTTCAAATGAACCGTCACTTCCGGTTACCGTTCCTCCTGCCAGTGATGAATCCGGAAGACTCCAGACAGATATGTTTACCTGCACAAAGGAGGTGAGATCAGAAGCGTGCTGAACCCTTCCCTTAACCACGCCTTCCGGAGTGTTTTCCTGTGCTTTCAGAAGGAGACCAGACATAATTAAGAGCGCAAATGCCAATCGAATTTTCATGATAATCCTGGATAATGGTTCGATGCAAAGGTCATCAATATTAACAGCTGAGGGAAATCGGATCGGTGATTCAACCTTTTTCAGGCTTGTATCGGTGGGATCGTTCTGTATCATGCTTGAGGATCCCTGCCGGTCAGGTGGCCGGCCAGGCTGACCATGTTGCCTTTCGGTCGGGGCAATTGACCGATTGATACACCGGAACCTCCACTCTTTTTTGTTATTTTGGGTAGGGTAAAAACCATGAACAAGAAGACAGCGATTATCGTTCATGCCGGGATTGTTTTAATCCTGATGGTCCTTCCTATGTTTCTGATCCTGATGATCCCCTACGAAATTCCCGTTTCCGTCAGGGTCTATTCTATTTACACGGTCCTTTATACCTTCACGGTTTTTTACCTGGGCTTCCTGCTGGTATCCAGGCTGTTGCTGCGGAAGGGAAACAGGCTCCGCAAAGGATTGCTGCTGATTCCGCTGATTGCGGGAATTTATGGAATCAAGCTATCGGGGGGACTGCTAATCGACGGGATTTTTGACCAGGAGCTGCGTAATTTTGCGCACTTCAAGTGGTGGGTCATCAGTGGTGATTTTGTAAACCAGACGGTGATTCTTTTCATTGGCGTTCTTGCCAGGATTGGTGAGCAATACTTCATAGACCAGCGCAAGCAGGCTGAGATCCGCATAGAAAACCAAAACCAGGAGCTGGCCTTTCTTAAGGCCCAGATCAATCCCCATTTTTTCTTCAATACCCTCAACAACATCTATTCACTGGTCTACAAAAAGTCGGATGAGGCACCTGCCTCACTGCTGAAACTCTCCGATATCATGCGCTACATGCTCTATGATTCAAAAAGCGATCTGGTTCCGCTGGATCTTGAGCTTTTGCACCTTAATAATTACCTGGAGCTTGAGCGACTTCGTTTCAGAGAGCCAGGATTTGCTGATTTTCAGCTGGAGGGTGAAACTGGAGGTTGGCAGGTGCCACCGATGCTGCTGCTCTCGTTTGTTGAGAATGCCTTCAAGCACGGACGCCGAAGGGTGCCCATACCGGGAATTGAGATTTACCTTAAGGTTGACCAGAGCGAACTCACTTTCAGGGTAGTCAATCATCTGCGCGAAGGCAACGACGAGGTCAGGGAGGGAATAGGACTCCGGAATACCAGGCGACGGCTCGAATTGCTTTATCCCGATTGCCATATGCTTGACATCGTCAAGACCGACAGCCGGTTCAAGATAAACTTAACCATCTCCTGCAAACCTCAAACGAGATGAGAAACATACTCCGTTGTATAGCCGTTGACGATGAACCCCTGGCTCTCGAAATTCTGGTCGACTATATCGGGCGCATTCCTTTTATGAAGCTGGAGGGAACCTTCGACAACGCCATGGAGGCGATGCTTTTTCTGAAGAAACATGAGATCGAACTGATGTTGCTTGACATTCAGATGGAGGGACTTTCAGGCATGCAACTTCTGAGGGTTTTGAGCGATCCCCCTGAGGTGATCTTCACTACGGCCTATGATCAGTATGCCGTTGAGGGTTTTGAACTGAATGCAGCGGATTACCTCATGAAGCCCATCTCATTTGAGCGCTTTGTCAAAGCGGTCGACCGGGTATTTCAAAAACGGCAACAGGCAGGGATAATGACCGAACAGTCCAATCCATCTGCGCAATCGCCGGCATCCGCTGAAACCTATTTCTTTGTCAAGACAGAAAACAGGTTGCAGAAGATTCTTTACGATGAGGTTTTGTTCATCGAAGGCCAGGGCGACTATCTTCGGATTGTCACTCCCCGCAGGCGGATCATGACCCTCACCAACTTCTCAAAGCTTGAGCAGGTTTTACCGGCCGACCGCTTCATGAGGGTTCACAAATCCTTCATGGTGGCCATCGATAAAATCGAAACCATTGAAAGAAACCGCATCAGGATTGGGGATATGCTAATCCCGGTAAGCGACAGCTATCGGAAGGAGTTCTTCCGTCGGGTAACCGGCAGTGAAGAATAGCTTCCTTTTTCGACCTTCATACCGGGATTTCATGCACCTGGTGCTCTTAATCCTGGACACACCGTACGGAAAAACCACGATTTGCCCCACGGGTACTCCGGTATACGCCATCGTTGTCATATGACAGATATCTGATCCAGGGATCACCACCCGGAGAGAGGGTGGCGGTCCAGAATCTTGCTCCTGATCCAACCAAATCGTATGTTCCGTCACCATCCCTGAAGCCGGCCGGCAGGGTATTCATTTGACTCTGGTTATCGCCGTTTCCGTTCACGATCCATCCAGTTGTGGATTTGAGCTTTTTGCCTACCAGGCCGGTTCCTCTCCAGTTCATCTTGGCAGACTCCCCAGCAGGCATTCCAAGATACTCTTCCATTCGTTGCCATTCTTCATCGGTGGCGAGGTGCCAATTCTCGGGACAGGCACGTCGTGCGATATCGAATTCATACAAGCGTCCATAGTTGCCACAATTTACCGGCAGATCGTTATAGCACCATGACCCGGATATTGTTTCAAAGGCCAGGTTTTGAGCCATCCACCAGTCGCTTCCCAGTTTTACCGTAGGATAGGTTTTTAAATCCCGGTTATCCACCAGGGTGCCTGTTTCAATGATATCTGTTTCAGGGGTGGTAAAGGTTCGCTGACTTCCATAGGCCGGAGCTGTAGCATTGACAGCATAGGCGCGAACATAATAAGTAGTATTAGGCTCAAGATCACGCATGATGACAGTGAAGGCACCGGTACCAGATCCCGCTGCCACATGGTCTTCATTGTTCTGGGGATAGCCGGACTTGTTCCAGCAGATACCCCGCTCTCTGACTGTGGATCCGCCGGCGGTGAGCACATTTCCTGCTGCCTGTGCCGATCGGGTTGTGATTTGGTCAATGGTGCCGGTCTGGACAACAGAGAGTGACGTAAGCTGGCCTTGAACACATCTTATAGAGAAAGCCCGGTTCCCATGCCGCAGGGCCCAGAATATTCCATCTTGATCATTCTCAAGATAACGGGCCCAGAAGTAATCACCAGAAGAGCCCCTTGTCCAAAAGCGGGCCGCTTCTCCCAAAAATGAATAGGTGCCGTCGCCGTCGCGAAATCCGGCCGGCATGGCAGTAAATTTAACAGCATCAACACCATTGCCATTTCCGGTCCAGCCACTGGTCGATTTTAGTTTCAACCCCGCTGAACCATCCTCTTTCCAATGATCTGCGGTAGTGTCGCTTCCGGTCTGTCCGAGAAAAAATTCAAGAGATTTCCATTCATCGTGAGAGGGCAGGTGCCAGCCGGGAGGACAGGCACTGGCGGCTGCATACCAGTCGTATAAGCGTCCGTAGGTGTTGCTGTTACCGGGGTTGTCGGCATATGACCAGGATCCGGCACTGGTGGCATACCGCAGGTTCTCAGCCATCCATACCTGGTTGCTGATTTTAACCCATTTATAATTGGTATTATCACGGGTGTCGGTAAAACTTCCTGTCTCCACCTTGGGTGGATCGCTTAATAAAATGGTGAAGTACCCGAGCCGCTCCGTCACACCGTAGGCGATCCTGCGTGACTCATCAAAGAAAATATGCTCCAGTAGGGTCAGCCTCCTTGTAAACGAATCGTAGTGGTACAATTTGATCCAAAAGGTATGACCAGGATTCAGATGCCGATACGACATCCCTACGATTACCTGGTCATCAAGTTGAAGGGTGTCTGGCTGTATCTGTATGATCCTGGCCTGAGGCTGAAGCGGAACGGTAACATTTGCCGGTGCCTGGGTGATGGTGAACCTGACCGGACCCTCCAATACTCCTTCGTTGATGGCCACCATCGCATCCCGGATCAAACTGGTCGAATCACCGATGTACAGCTCACCGCCTTTTGTGCCGATCACCCCGCTACCTGTGCTGATATATTGATACTCAGGGGGGTCAATTATCGGCTTGTCGTTGGGGTCACAGGCAGAAACGCAAATGCCAAGGATCAACAGGGCCGACAAAAGAAGCATCGGTTTCTCCGGAATCATTGCGTTGGGGATGCTGTGGTTATACCTGCAATTTATGAATAATTATACCTTTATTCGGCATCTTTCAACATTCCTATAATGAGATTGTATTATCAAATTAAAGATTAACCAAGTATACCATGCGTCTTGTACCTGTATTTATGCTAAGTCTGATGTTCTTAGCTTTTCTCCCCCTTTCCGCACAGCAGAAATCCGATGCCAACATCTTCGGAGATGTTCAAAGCAAGGGACAGCATGTGCCTTTTGTGACCATATACCTCGAGCGAACAACAATAGGCACCACCACCGATGTAACAGGTCACTATATGCTGGTGAACCTTACGCCGGGCGATTACATCCTCTCGGCACGCTCGGTTGGGTACAAGAAGCAGTCAAAGAAAATCACCGTTGAGCAGGGTAAAACCATTGAGGTGAACTTTGAGCTTGAGGAGGAGGTGATGTCTCTCAGCGATATCGTCATCACCGGAACCAAAACTTTCAAAAGAAAAACCGATTCTCCGGTGATCGTCAATGTGATCGACTCAAGGATGCTCAACGCCATCCAGGTCAACACCCTTTCAGAGGGGTTGTCGTTCCAGCCGGGACTCAGAATGGAGACCGACTGCCAGACATGCAATTACACCCAGCTGAGAATGAACGGACTGGGTGGGTCATACTCCCAGATCCTGATCAACAGCCGTCCGGTTTTCAGTCCTCTGACCGGCCTATACGGACTTGAACAGATTCCGGCTGCCATGATTGACCGGATCGAAGTGGTCAGGGGTGGCGGATCTGCCCTCTATGGCTCAAGTGCCATCGGGGGTACCGTAAACGTGATAACAAAAATCCCCAGTAAGAATTCTTACGATGTTTCGGTAAGTCAGTCGATGATCAACGGCAACATCGGGGATAACCAAATGAGCGGAAACCTGAATGTGCTGAGTCAGAAACGAAACGCAGGTCTATCGATTTTTGCCTCCCGGCGCGACCGGGGAGCCTGGGATGCAAATCAGGATGGATATTCTGAAATGCCCGCCCTGCAAAGCAATTCATTTGGCATGACGGGATTTCTTAATCCTACCGAGAACCAGAAGATCGAGATCAACTTCAGCAGTCTTTACGAATACCGGTTCGGCGGACAAATGAACCAGAACCCCGCACATGAAGCGCAACAGGCCGAAGAAAGAGTACATAACCTGGTGATGGGAGGAATTGATTATCAGCTTGACTTCAACGACGATCAGTCATCGCTGATTTTTTATGCAGCAGGACAAAACAACCGCAGAAAGCACTACACCGGCATCATGCCCGATGATTCTACCGGAATCCTTCATCATTACCTGAATCCCCCATACGGCAATACCCTCAACAACACCTTTCAGGGAGGATTGCAGATCAATCACCGCTTTGCCTCTTTCCTGCAAGGTGTCAATGTAATTACCCTCGGTGCCGAGTTCCTTCAGGATGATGTTAACGACGAAATTCCGGCTTACCGATACCTGATCGACCAGACCGCCAGAAGCGGCGGCCTCTTCCTCCAAAGCGACTGGCAGGTGCTTGAGCGGCTGACTCTTCTGACCGGCATCCGGGCGGATTTCCATAACATGGTTGATAAGCCTGTAATCAACCCCAGGGTCTCTATTCTTTACAAAACTTCGGAGTATTTTCAGTTTCGCACCTCCTGGGCCTCTGGCTTCAGGGCTCCCCAGGCTTTCGATACCGACATGCACATCGCCTTTGCAAATGGCGGAATCTCAAGGATTGTGCTGGCCGAATCATTGGAGGCCGAGCGGTCGAGCAGCTTTAGCGGCTCTGTTAATTTCGACAAGCCCACCGAAAAATATATCCTTGGTTTCACCCTCGAGGGATTCTATACCCGCCTTAACAACTCATTCGTTCTTGAAGAGGCCGGA
>CAYGOU010000120.1:0-8848 GCA_964351455.1 uncultured Porphyromonadaceae bacterium | reverse complement strand
GTCTGCACTCTGTCAGCCTGACCGCATATGCCGGCGAAGAGACGGCCCGCGATAGTTTTCAGTATTTTATTAAAGGGGATGACTATGTGCGCGAATTACCCGCCGGAGCCAGGGATGGAATTAACTATCCAAATGCCAACAGCGCCCTGCTTGTGCTCTTTGCCCCCGAAAAGGACCACGTATTTCTGACTGGTGATTTTAACAATTGGAGTATTGATCCGGATTTTCTGATGTTCAAGACCCCTGACCAGCAAAGATTCTGGTTCCTGGTTGAAAACCTTGAACCAGGAAAGGAATACATCTTTCAATACCTTATCGATGGTGAACTGCGCATTGCTGACCCCTACACCAACAAAACCTCAGATCCCTGGTGGGACCATTTGATTGGATCCGCTGTTTACCCGGGACTGATTCCCTATCCCGCCGGTAAGACCACACAGATAGCCTCCGTTCTACAGACTGAAAAGCCGGCTTATCAATGGAAGATCAATGATTTTCAAAGGCCGGAGCCGTCGAAGCTTGTTATTTACGAACTCCTGATGAGGGATTTTACCCATTGCCATACCTTTCGCTGTATGCTCGATACCCTTGATTATCTTAAGAACCTGGGTGTTAACGTTATAGAACTGATGCCGATCAATGAGTTTGTGGCCAACGACAGCTGGGGTTACAACTCCTCCTTCTACTTTGCACCGGACAAATACTACGGACCGGAAAATGATTTTAAGGCATTCATCGATGCCTGTCATGAAAGGGGCATGGCCGTCGTGATCGACATGGTGCTTAACCATTCTTACGAACAATCTCCCATGGTAAGGATGTATTTTGATGGTCCGAACGATCGTCCGGCCGCCAATAACCCATGGTTCAATGTGCAATCGCCTAACAATGAGTATTCATGGGGGTATGATTTTAACCATGAAAGCATTCATACCCAGCAGTTTGTTGACAGCGTCAATGCTTTTTGGCTGAAGGAATTCAAAGTTGACGGATTTCGGTTCGACTTCACCAAGGGCTTTACCAATGTGCCGGGTAACGGCGGAGGATATGATGCCAGCCGCATCCGTCTGCTTAAAAGGATGTTCGACCGTATCAGAGAGGTTGACCAGTCTGCTTATGTGATCCTTGAGCATTTTGCCGACAACAGGGAGGAGAGAGAACTGAGCACTCACGGCATGATGCTCTGGGGGAATATAAACTACAATTACAGAAAGGCTAGCTCGGGGTATTTTCTCGATGGCAAATCTGATTTTTCATGGATTTCATGGAAGAAACGGGGGTGGACCGATCCGCACCTGGTAGGATACATGGAGAGTCATGATGAAGAACGACTGATGTATGAATGCTACTATTGGGGAAATAACCAAAATCCCGAATACAACATCAAAGACACCACCACTGCCCTGAAACGGATGGAACTCGATGCCAATTTTTTCATACCGGTTCCAGGGCCAAAAATGATCTGGATGTTTGGCGAACTGGGCTATGATTTCTCAATCAATCATAACGGCAGGGTTGGTAGAAAACCAATACGCTGGGATTATTATGGTGATGAAAGGCGCAAGAGGCTTTATCAGGTCTATTCAGCCCTGAGCCATCTCAAGGTTAACCATCCGGTTTTCTCAACTACCGATTATACCATCGATGCAGCAGATACAGTAAAGAGAATCCAGCTTACGGATGCCTCTATGAACGTAACCATCCTGGGCAATTACGGAATTCGCCTTTCGAGAGGTGTTCCCGACTTTCAACACACCGGTTGGTGGTATGAATACTGGACAGGTGATTCTCTGCAAGTTAACGATGTCGCAACGCCCTTGTGGCTTCTCCCGGGTGAATACCGGCTCTATACCAATGTAAGACTTAAAAAACCAGACATCATTTCTTCCGTTGATCCTAGGGGACCCGTCATGTCGGAAGACAATGCCAGACTGGATATTTACCCAAATCCGGCCGGAGACCACTGCATGGTTCGTGTACCACAAGGGGATCGCCGCGAAGGCTGGCTGATTTACAGATCAATGACCGGCAGCGAGTTGGGAAGAGTTCGGATAAACCCTGAACAAGGAGATGAATGGATCCGATTGGATATATCCGGCCTGGAGCAGGGGATCTATCTGCTTGAATGGCAGGATGACAGAGCCGGCTACAAGAGTCGGCGCCATGGAAGGTTCATCAGGATGCATTGATTGTCATACAGGCTTTGAGGGTTCTGATCAAAAAGCTGTAATTTCGAAAAAAGAGTTTTATGGTCGGACCCGATTTTAAACGGCTTGTCTCTGAGGGAATTCCAGATTATCTGCCTCAATTGAAGCCTTTCGACCCGGATGTCAATCATGCTCCGGTCAGAAAGGATATATTGAACGATGCTGAAAAAGCTCTTGCCCTTCGAAACGCTCTGAGGTATTTCCCTCCGCACCTGCATCCGCAACTCGCTCCTGAATTTATGGACGAACTGCAAACCTGGGGACGGATCTATATGTTCCGTTACAGGCCGGATTATGAGATTCATGCGCGTCATATCGATGATTTTCCCCATCGTTCAAAGCAGGCTGCTGCCATCATGCTGATGGCTTTCAACAACCTGGACCCTCAGGTGGCACAGCATCCCCATGAGCTGATAACCTATGGCGGAAATGGAGCGGTGTTTCAAAACTGGGCCCAGTTCAGGCTCACGATGAAGTACCTCTCAGAAATGACCGATCAGCAGACCCTGGTACTCTATTCGGGGCATCCCCTCGGACTTTTTCCCTCTCATCCTGCTGCTCCCAGGGCAGTAGTTACCAACGGAATGGTCATTCCAAATTATTCCAGACCCGATGACTGGGAGCGCTTCAATGCACTTGGGGTATCCCAGTATGGTCAGATGACGGCTGGATCCTTCATGTACATCGGTCCGCAGGGCATCGTCCATGGAACCACCATTACCGTGCTTAATGCGGGCCGCATGATTTCAGGGAATCCGGATGAAACCATGGCCGGTAAGGTGTTTGTGACATCAGGACTCGGGGGTATGTCGGGCGCCCAGCCAAAGGCAACCGTTATTGCCGGCGGGATTTGCCTGGTGGCTGAGGTTAATCCCAGGGCCATTCATGTGCGCCACTCCCAGGGATGGGTGGATGAGGTTTACAGGGATCTCGACAAGCTCCTGATTAGAATGGATCGTGCCCGCAAACAGCGCGAAGCGGTATCGCTTGCCTATCACGGCAACATCGTGGATCTGTGGGAAAAACTCAATCGTGAAGAGGTTCAGATTGAGCTTGGCTCTGACCAGACCTCCCTGCACAATCCCTGGTCCGGTGGGTACTACCCGGCAGGAATCTCCCTGGATGAGGCCAACCTGATGATGAGCCGTGATCCCGACGGTTTTCGAACGAGGGTCAAAGAGTCACTGTGCCGGCAGGTCGATGCAATAAATCAGCTGACCACCAGGGGAATGTATTTCTGGGATTATGGCAATGCTTTTCTCCTTGAATCCGGCAGGGCCGGCGCAGCGGTTTTCGATGCGTCGGGAAGTTTCCGATATCCCTCCTATGTGCAGGATATTATGGGTCCCCTCTTTTTCGACTATGGTTTCGGTCCTTTCAGGTGGGTTTGCTGCTCGAATGATCCCTCTGACCTTGAGGTGAGTGACCGTATTGCTGCTCAGGTGCTTGAGAAACTAACCAAAGAGGCTCCTGAAGAGATCATCCCCCAAATGAATGACAATCTTCACTGGATCAGAGAGGCCGGAAAAAACAGGCTGGTAGTGGGCTCTCAGGCCAGGATCCTTTATGCCGATGCCTGGGGCAGGATTGAGATCGCCAGAGCATTTAACCGGGCCATTGCAGCCGGGGAGATATCAGCCCCTGTGGTGTTGGGTCGCGACCACCATGATGTGAGCGGAACCGATTCTCCCTTCAGGGAGACCTCAAACATATACGATGGATCGGCCTTTACAGCCGACATGGCAGTACATAATGTAATTGGGGATTCATTCAGGGGTGCCACCTGGGTTTCTCTTCACAACGGCGGTGGAGTGGGCTGGGGTGAGGTGATCAACGGGGGATTCGGAATGGTTCTGGATGGAAGTGATGAAGCATCTGCACGCCTCTCATCCATGCTGCACTGGGATGTCAACAATGGCATCGCCCGCCGCAACTGGGCCCGCAATCCCGCAGCCATAAAAACCATTCGCAGGGCCATGGAGGATGAACCCCTGCTAAAAGTAACGCTGCCTAATCTGGTCGGGGATGAGTGGATAGAACCCTTATTCAACAAAAAATCAAATCACGAAAGTCATGAGAAAACTGATTAATGTTCTGACGAGCCTTCTGATGGTGTTTTTTCTTCAGTCTTGTATTCTGGAGGAGGGAAATCCAGACCTGAGCGGATCATGGACCTGCACCGAAACCAGCGAAATTTTCATGAAACCATTGAAGGGAACCAGTGTTTATCCCGTCAGCTTCATCAGGGATGTGAATGATCCAGACCGGTATCAGATCGAGAATTTTTATAAGCTTGGCAGCGGGGTGAAGGTCATTGTTGAGGTTGCAGGATACAGCCTAAGCATACCGAGACAATCGGTCGGGGGATTTGAATTTGAAGGAGGGGGTTCAATTTCAGGGAATTATGCCTTGATCGAGATTGAATACACGGCCGATGATTCAGGTGGTGAGATAGACCACGTGACGGCAACTTATGCAAGGTAGTTCTGGAAATGCCGGGGATCAGTGCTTTTCGAGCAGGACGACCGCATAGGCCGCTACACCCTCTTCGCGTCCCACGAATCCCATTTTCTCGTTGGTGGTAGCCTTGACCGATACCTGTTGAGGTGTAGTTTTCAGAATTGCCGAAATTATTTTTTGCATTTCCGGGATATAAGGCATAATCTTTGGCTTCTCGAGGCAAAGTGAGGTGTCAAGGTTAACCACGCTCCATCCTTTCTCATTTATCAGATTGAAGGTTTCGGCCAGCAATATTTTGCTGTCGATATCCTTGTATTTCTCTGATTGGTCAGGAAAATGCTGTCCGATGTCACCAAGGGCAAGTGCCCCGAGCATGGCATCGCAGATGGCGTGAAGAAGAACGTCAGCGTCTGAGTGGCCGAGGGTTCCGACAGAGTGTTCAACGCGGATGCCTCCCAGGGTCAGGTTTCTGCCTTTTACAAGGGGATGAACGTCATATCCAAATCCGATGCGGTACATCAGCGACGGTTGCCCTGTAGCCCTTCGAAGTCGAATAGAAGGCTGAATCTCAGGGTGTTGGCAAGTGGATTGTTTTGATGTATCGGTACGAGATAAGCGAAATCAAGTCCGAAAACATTCAGCCGCAGTCCTATGCCCAGTGTGAAATACTTACGGTTTCCCTTGGTGGCATGCTCGTGGAAATAGCCACCGCGTATGGCGAACTGATTCTGATACCAATACTCAAGGCCGGCAGAGTAGGTGAGTTCTCTGACCTCCTCTCCAAAGCCTCCGGGAGCGTCGTAAAATGAACGGAACATGCCCACCGCAACAGACACATTGGGATCAAATCCAGCCTCAATAACCGGATTTCCCAGGCCATCCAAAGAATCCCGGTAATACATGGGAGGGGTGGGTACCAGGAGCTTATTCATGTCAACGGCCATGGTGACCTTGTTGTAATCGTCGAATTCAACCGTATAGGCGGCACCAAGGCGAAGGTTGATCGGAATAAAATCCTTGTCTGAGTTTTTCGAGTAGGATATTTTAGATCCAATGTTTGAGATGTTTACACCAAAGGCAAAGCTTGCATCGTAATCCCAGGCAACCAGGTCTTCATTTTGATAAAAGAGAGAGACATCGGAGGCTTAAGCGATCCCCGGCTGTGATTCGACTCCACCGGTCGGAACTCCTCCGGTGAGGTTGGAGTAGATGAAGCGGAAGGCCAGACTCCCTGCGAAACGGTCGGAAAAGGAGCGGGCGTAGGCACCGTCAATGGAGAATTCGCTGGGGTTGAAGTCACCCATAGGTGCACCGACGATGTCGGTAAAGGCAATGTTGCCAAGTGAAAAATAGGTCAGAGAGAAGCCGATGGTCTGATAACGGTCGAGGCGCTTGTAGCCGGCAAGGTAGGCCAGATTGATGTCAGGGATCAGCCTTCTGAGCCAGGGAGTATATGACAGGGCAATGCCGAAATCATTCGGTGCGAATGCATATTTAGCAGGATTCCAATGCATGGAGTTTGCGTCGGGCGAAATCGCAACTCCAACATCCCCCATCCCTCCCGATCGTGAATCGGGAGCGATCATCAGAAAGGGAACGGCAGAGGTAATGGTATTCATCTGACCGGTTAACTCGCCGGTCGTAATTTGGGCAAATCCGTTAGGAACCAACAAACTGACAAAAGCTGCGATCAGCGCGATCCTGGCAAAACCTTTCATTACACGAATCATTTTTAAAACAGCGACAAAGATAAGGATTAAAATAACTATAAGCGTTAACGTAGAATCAGCAGTTTTTGGTATGCTTCGCCCGTTTTTCCATCACTGGTGCGCACCTTTACACGGTAAATGTAGGTGCCTCTGCCGATCCGGTCACCAAAATCATCCAGTCCGTTCCAGGCAATGGGTCCGACCCTGAATGATCCTGCATTTACCTGTGTTTGATTGGCAGATAAGAACTCGAAGCTTTTTACCAGTTTTCCACTGACCGTGAAAACCTGAAGCAACACATCGAGGGATTGCATTCCCTGGTTGTGTTCAAAATAGAACTCGGTATGGGTGGTAAAGGGATTTGGATAATTCAGAACATGATCAATCACCAGCTCTTTAGAATCACTTACTATGAAGCTGATCTCGGTCTCACTTGAGTTGTTCATGATGTCCCATGCCTTGAGCCTCAGGGTGTGTTCCCCGGGTTCAAGGTCATCCAGGGGGTACCGGATGCTGCCGGCGCGGTAATTGTCGAGATCAGATTCGTAGTAATCGTTTAAAACCAAAAGATTCTGCTGGTTTCCGTCGAGTATGGCGGTGATGTCGTGGCCGATGCCATTACCAACGGTGTTGATGCCGTAGTTGTCTTCAAGCCTGGCAAAGAGGACGGGATTCTGGCTGGTGATGCCTCCGCTGACAAATGAGGAGTCATTCATGTAAAGCTTAACGGATGGTCCCTCGGTATCATCGATCAGGTTTTCAGAGCTTCCTCCGATCCTTATCTTGAGGTTGACCCCGTGGGCGTCAATCTTACCGTCGCTGGCGTAGAAACTGTATTTTCCTGTTCCCACCTGGTATGCAATGTCTTTGGGAATCATGAATGAAAAGTTAAAATTCCCCTGGTTGACACTGGCCTTACCCTTGAAAAGGATGTTGTTCCTGACTGAAAACTCCATTACGGGTCCCCCGTCGTTGGCTAGGTTGGTCAGCTGAACCTCCTTATCGAAAACGGTCGGGATCACGACACCGTTGAAATCCTCTTTGCGGTTTCCCTGAAGGTCGGCCACATACCCTCTTACGCTGGTCTCGGTCAGGGCCTTGAGTGTATCTGTGAATCCCGTTACCGGCTGGTCGTTTACATGGGTCATGATTACCCGGTATTCAGGGAAGGCGATGGTGAGGGCAGGATCTCCCAGCAGTGTAAAGCTAAGCTTGTTCAACTCGGTGCCGATGGCGTTTTTGGTAAGTCTGATAATGTCACCCAGGCGGTTCCTCTCTCCATTTGCACCGACCTTAAAAACGTAATCGTAGAATTCCCGGTTGAGCCGGTAATTGGGTGAGCTGTATACCAGTCGGGTTGTTGAGAGGAGGGCTATGCCGCCCCCGTTTGGATTGAGCAGCACCCATTCTCCTGCCGAAACCAGTTCAATGTCGTCGAATCGACTGAATTCGCATGTTGCGGTCATGAAAAGCGGCAGCCGGTCCCGGTTGTCCCAGCTCTTGATATCGCTGATGGTGAGGATCTCCTCGTGGGCAAGCCCTCTCTCACTTCCATGTCCCAGGTAGTTCATGATGAGGGCTCCTTTGCGCATCCGGTCGTTGATGGCCCGGTTCACCTCCGGGTAGCGCTGTCCGGCCGGCACCGAAACCTGCTGATAGGCATCCAGAAAGATTTTGTCGATGTTGAAAGCCGGATAACGGTCACGAAGCAGGTCGGCCAGGGTGTTGGCATCTCTCATATGGGTGTTGCCATCCTCGTCATCCCCGATGAAGCAGATCAGATTTCGCCAGTCGCCCATCGTTTCAGGTGAGGTGTAGCGTTCAATCTTGTCAAAAACGATGGCTGCATCGTTTTCTGAAACCACCGGCAATCGTCCGATTCCGATGTCGAGGATGCCTGATTCCATATCCTCACCCTCACCAAGAATGCCGAAGAAATCATCTGAAACATAGGAGGTGGTGGGGTAGAGCGACTCGTGCGACTGATAGGTTGGAAGACAGGCCTCGAAAGCCTTGTCGACATTCTTGTTGTCATAGGATCCGTCACCGAAAAGAAGCAGGTATTTCAGTTTAGACGGTTCCCCCGAGGACCGGTCGTAAAGCATTTTCAGAAAATCACGGATCGCGGTTGCATCCCTCATTCCTGACGAAAACTCATTGTAAACCTCTTCAGGCTCAACGATCAGTGATTCAAGGCCATCCTGTCTTTGGTGGAGGTCGGCCAGTTTCTCTGCCCAAGTACGCAATGACGGATGAACCAGGATTACCATATCGGGAGCCGCGGCTGCGTGGAGATTCTGGTTTGCAACCAATCCGGTTCCGGTGCCGGAGGTAGCCGGAACGAGCAGATCTGCTGCCTGTGGATTGAAAACCACATACTCACGAAGCTCTTGGGCGGATGCGGTGAACAGAAGACGGTTGTTCTCAAACTGGGTGGTCATCGCCGTAGTCTGATTCTGGTCGGTGACATCC
>CAYGOU010000119.1:1063-8910 GCA_964351455.1 uncultured Porphyromonadaceae bacterium | reverse complement strand
GGATATTGCTCCATGCTTCATCCACCGTCATCGTCAGATACCAGCCATCCTCCCCTTGAGAAAGCTTTAATCCCGCCTCCGTTTCGGGCAGGGTCAGGGGATTTGACTCGGCGGCCGCTGCGACGGCACCCTGCAGATAGAGGTTGCCCTCCATCAGCACCGGCAGTACAGTCTTGTCATACTGCGACAGGTCGGCCCTCCCCACCAGGATGTTGTTGAAATAGCGTTCATCCCCGCTCTTGTTGGAAGCGAGTGCCGTTACCTCGGTTGAGTGGGCCGGGTGATAGGGGGTCAGGCGGTTTTCTCCTGCATAAACATATATTCCGCCGGCAATCAGGTTGTGCAGGTAGGCTCCGCCCTGCGAATTGACCAGGATGGCACTCTTTGAAAGGAAGATGTTGTGGTCGACCACAAAAGGACCGTGGTTGACCTCCAGGAAGATGTCTTCACTCGGACCGTTGTCGTGGAGCAGGTTGCCGGTGACCCGCGTACCCTGCGTCATCCAGTCGAGCCAGATCCCGCGGTTGCACCGGTAAATGTGATTATCGCGGATGATGCCATCGATCATGCCGTGGAATTTGATGCCGGCCTGCTCAGCACCGGTGAACAACATCCTGATGTGAATGTCGTGAATCTCGTTACCATAAACCTGGCTGAAAACCGGTCCCATGCTCCCCACGATTCCGGCCTGTTCACAATGTGAAATCCGGTTGTTGCGCACCACATGATGACCGATGTTCTCCTTTGACCAACCCCTGGCCGTGGCCCGCTCAATGGTCATCACATATCCCTCGGCCGAATTCTCAGAGGTGTTGTCAAACTCATCCCCGTGCTTGCCCAGGGTCAATCCTGTGCAGACCGAATAGCGTATCACATTATCCTCAATGATCCACCCCTTGCTCCAGTGGGTGCCGATCAGTCCGATCTGCTCTGCCGTTGGCGGTGCCCAGGGGGTGGCCGCGTGCTCCATGACGAATCCCTTAACTGTCAGGTAATTAATACCGGGTTGAGCCGGATAGAATACCGTCTGCCTGACATTGATCTCCACCTCCTCAACATTGGGGTCCACGCCCGGAAACTGCGCCCACAGGGTGGTGAAACCCTCGGGCAGGGAGTCAACCAACCCAAACCACCAGGGTGAATCGCCGGCCGGCTGCAGCACGCTGTCAAGAACCGGAGCTTCAGTCAGCCAGTGCCCCTTCAGGTACACCGCTCCGGTGTGATGGTTGCGCCCCTTGCCCCAGAACCAGTCTCCCGCTATCAGATCCTGGTATGGATTGAAATCGCCGAAAAAATGATTGGGGATATGGGTGCGCCAGGTATCGTTTCCGACCTGCTCCCAACCCTTCACCACCTCCGATCCCTTTATGACCACCTCCTCGCCGTCGGCTGCCCGGTAGGTGATCCTGACCGGGTCGGAGGATCCTCCGCGAGGAGGATCGACCCGCTCACGGTAGATTCCTTCGTGCACGGTGATCACATCACCAGGCTGCGCCGCCACAGCCGCCGCCTGGATGGTGCGGAAGGGCGCCTTGGCCGATCCGTCGTTAAGGTCGTTACCTTCGGTTGAAACATGATATTCACGGCCGGTTGTGCATGAAAAGAGCACCATAGCCAGTAATAGGGGAAGAAGATACTTCATGACGAGAAGGGTTTGGTTTAGTCAGGGAAAGGTACGAAAATACTGGTTGCAGGTTGCAGGTTGCAGGTACCTCAGTAAACTTAAAACCGTTAACTTAAAACCGAAATCCTAAATCCTAAATCCGAAAACCTAAAACTTCCATCCCCATGCCCAAAATCCTCCCACTTCTATTCCTGCTCCTCCTCCTCTTCCCAGGGGTTTCATGTGCCCAGGACCGGGAGGCCATCGAGAACGGTCTTGTGAGGGCTGTACGAATTAACGGAGAAGCGGTCAAAACCCATAACATCCTTGACAGGATGGCGCTGCACCATGTGCCCGGGGTGAGCATTGCGGTGATCCGCGGTGACTCGGTTCACTGGGCAAAGGGATATGGCATCGCAAACAGCGATCTTGGAACCGTGGTCGATGAGAACACCCTTTTTCAGGCAGGATCCATCAGCAAACCCATTGCTGCCCTGGCAGCTCTGAAGCTTGCCGACCAGGGTACTGTTGATCTTGACCTGGATGTTAACCAATACCTTAGCAGGTGGAAAATCCCCGACAACGAGTTCAACAAAAACGAGAAGGTTACCCTGAGGAGAATCCTGTCGCATACGGCAGGACTGACCGTGCACGGTTTTCCGGGTTACACCGCCACAGACTCATTTCCGTCTGACCTGAGCGTGCTGAACGGAAAGGGAAACACCCCACCCATCCTCAACGATGCCGTTCCCGGTGCCACTTGGCGATATTCAGGCGGAGGTTATACGGTGATGGAAAACATTATTGAGGAGGTAAGCGGAAAACCGTTCCACCTTTTCATGAGAGATGAGATTCTCAATCCCCTGGGCATGAGCCGGAGCACCTACGAACAGCCGCTTCCGACAGCACTTCACCATGAAGCCAGCGGCGCCTACGATGCAACAGGAACCCTGGTCAGCGGATGGTGGCATAACTATCCTGAACAGGCGGCGGCAGGATTGTGGACCACCCCCTCAGACCTGGCCAGGTATATGCTGGCCATTCAAAGCATCTCCCGGAATAAACAGGCCGGAATCCTTTCGGTTGAGATGACAAAAGAAATGGTGACCAGGCAGAAGAATAACTGGGGATTGGGACCGAAGCTTGCAGGGGATGGTGATTCACTGTTGTTCGGCCATGGCGGCAAAAACGCAGGGTTTACGAATGACATGATCGCCTGGGTGAAAATGGGCGAAGGAGTGGTGATCATGACCAACGGTGACAACGGCGGCCGGATCATTGCCGAAATATACCGGGCAATGTCAAGGGAGTACGGTTGGAACCTGGCACAACAGAAAACGGTCGACAGGCTTCCGCTCGATGACATAGACATTCAGGATCTTCCGGGAAATTACCAGTTGTTCAAGGCAACGCCTGACACCCCCGACATCACCATTGAAATCGCATTTGACGGAGAGGAACTGATTGCGCTGGTTAGCATCCAGAAACAATCCTACCGGATGATTCATACGGGAAAACTGAAATTCACCGACCCGGATACTTCAGATGAGATCTCCTTTGTCAAAGCGGGCGATCCCGGCACCTGGTCGTTCATCTGGAACGGCATGTACCGCTTTGTGAAAATGAATGCAGACTGATCCCGGCTTCCCAAAAGTGAAGAAAGGTTAAACCCCTTGCAAAATCTCCCCAAATCCCACAACTTGCACCTCTCCCCCATACCCCCTCTCCCCTGGGAGAGGGGGCGGTGGAAAAAACCAGTAACCAGTAACAAGTAACAAGTAACAAGTAACAAGCACAATGAAACACCCCTCCTCCCTCCTCTTCACCGCCCTGGCGGTTCTGTTGATCCAGGGCAGCCTTATGGCCCAGACGAAATCGCGGCCTGTTTTCGAAAATGGCATGACCACCGTGGTCGAGGCCTTCAACAACCCCGAAGAGTGGATCGTACACGACCTTTGGGTTGAAACGGAGTTCGACACCGACGGCGACGGCAAGTCCGACCGTGTGCATGTGGATGTGCACCGCCCGAAGCAGACCGATACTGAAGGACTGAAACTTCCGGTCATTTATGAGAGCTCTCCCTATTTCGCCGGCACCGGCACCGGGGATCTCCAGTATTTCTGGGATCCCAAACAGGAGCTTAATACCGAACCCCCGAAGCGTAAGGCCTTTCCGCCGATCCAGCCCCGGAACCAGCGTCCGGTGATCTCAAAGGGGTTTGTTGGCAAATGGGTCCCTCATGGATACATTGTGGTTCACAGCTCCTCACCCGGAACCGGACTCTCACAGGGCTGTCCCACCGTGGGCGGCGACAATGAATCGCTGGCTCCCAAGGCGGTGATCGACTGGCTCAACGGCCGCGCCAAGGGCTACACCTCGCCGGATGGCAACGAAGAGGTGGTGGCCTACTGGAGCACCGGCAAGGTGGGGATGACCGGCACCTCCTACAACGGCACCCTGCCCCTGGCAGCTGCCACTACGGGGGTCGAAGGACTTGAGGTTATCATTCCTGTTGCTCCCAATACCAGCTATTACCACTACTATCGTTCGAACGGACTGATCCGGCATCCGGGAGGATGGCTCGGCGAGGACATCGACGTACTCTATGACTTCATCCACAGCAACCTCGAAAACGATGAGTGGTGCGACTGCAATGTCAGGGATGAAATCCTGCTGGGCAACTTCGACCGGGTCACCGGCGACTGGAACGACTTCTGGGCCGGCCGCGACTACCTGAACGATATGGAGGCCATGAAATGCGCCCTCCTGATGGCCCATGGATTCAACGACTGGAACGTCATGCCCGAACACAGCTACCGTATTTACGATGCGGCCAGGGCAAAAGGATTGCCTTCAAAAATATTTTACCACCAGGGCGGACACGGAGGCGAGCCCCCAACAGAGATGATGAACCTTTGGTTCGCAAAATTCCTTCATGGCGTTGAAAACGATGCACTCGAAGGTCCCAGGTCATATATCGTCCGCGAAGGCGACCAGCGGGGCAATCCCACCGCCTACGAAGATTTTCCGAATCCTGCAGCCTCGCCGGTAACCCTGTATCTTGCAGGTGGTGCACCCAAAGCGGGACAACTGGTCACCCTGCCAACATCCCGCCAGGAAAAAGAGAAGCTCACCGATGACGTATCCTTCAGCGGTGCTGACCTGGCCAAGGCCGAAGAGTCACCCAACCGCCTTATCTTCCTCTCCCCGATGCTCAAAGAGCCCCTGCACCTTTCGGGCATCTCAACCCTGAAGATCAGGCTGGCCAGCAGCAAGCCTGCCGCCAACCTCTCGGTGTGGATGGTTTCACTGCCCTGGAACACAGAACAAAGAGCCCCCATCACCGACAACATCATCACCCGTGGCTGGGCCGACCCACAGAACCACAGCTCGCTGACCCATGGCGAACCCCTGGTGCCGGGAGCCTTCTATGAACTGAGCTTCGACCTGCAGCCCGATGATCAGGTGATTCCGGCAGGACAGCAGATCGGACTGATGATCTTCTCGAGCGACCGCGACTTTACCCTCTGGCCCGCTCCCGGAACGGAGCTGACCATTGACCTTGGTGCCACCACCATTACGGTGCCGGTGGTCGGTGGACGCGAAGCATGGGAACTCGCAACCCGCAACCTGTAACCTGAAACCGATGCCATGCGCCAGCTGATCCTCGTCTTTCTCAAGCTCGGAACCTTCGGGTTCGGAGGACCGGCGGTGCATCTGGCCATGATGGAGGAGGAGGTTGTCAGGCGGCGCAAGTGGATGACCCATGAGCATTTTCTCGACCTGGTTGGTGCCACCAACCTGATTCCGGGTCCCAATTCAACCGAAATGACCATGCACTGCGGGTATGAGCGGGCGGGCTGGAAAGGACTCATTGCCGCCGGCCTGGCCTTCATCCTGCCCGCAGTGCTGATCACTTCGGTGTTCGCGTGGCTATACCAGCAATACGGACAACTGCCCGGGGTTGAGCCCTTTATCTACGGAATCAAACCCGCCGTCATTGCCATTATTCTCTCGGCAGTGGTTTCACTTGGTCGCAAGGCACTTAAATCCATTGAGTTGGGAGTACTGGGACTGCTTACAGTAGCCGCATGCATTGCTGGGGTCAATGAGATCCTGGCACTTTTTGCCTGTGGGGCAGCAGGACTCCTCCTGTATTGGGCCAAAAGAGCAGGAAAAACATTCAACACATTAGTGCCGCTTTTTCTGCTGCCCGTCGCCACTGCAGGCGGAAACATAAGCCTCCTCACCCTCTTTCTGAAATTTCTCAAGGTGGGCGCCCTCCTCTACGGGTCGGGATTTGTGCTCTTCGCCTACCTCGATGCCGAGCTGGTGAAACAGGGATTTCTCAGCCGCCAGGAGCTGATCGATGCGGTGGCGGTCGGACAGTTCACACCTGGACCGATCCTGACCGCCGCCACATTTGTCGGCTGGCAGCTCTGGGGACCCTGGGGCGCCCTGCTGGCCACCGCAGGGGTCTTTCTGCCCTCTTTTTTGCTGGTGGCCGTCACCAACCCCCTGGTGCCCCGCATGCGCCGATCCAAACCCATTGCCGCCCTGCTCGATGCCGTGAACATGGCAGCCGTAGCCGTCATCCTGGCCGTCGGCATCCAGATGGGCCGCGAAACGCTGACCGACTGGCGAACCATCCTGATCGCCCTCACCAGTCTGGCAGTGACCCTCCTCTACAAACGGATCAACAGCGCCTGGATCGTCGTGGGAGGGGCCGCGGCAGGGTATTTGCTAACGATGGTGGGATGAGGAGTGACGAGTGACAGGTGACAAGTGACGCGTGACTTTATTATCTTTGCTACCTATAACCCGTAACCTGCAACCCGTAACCTGCAACCTGCAACCCGTAACCAGTAACCAGTAACCAGCAACCCGCCCCCCCATGCTCCTCCTCTTCATTTACCTCGCCATCGCCCTCATCGTCTCCTTTCTCTGTTCGATCATGGAGGCGGTGCTGCTCTCAACGCCCGTATCTTACCTCAAGGCGATGGAGAGCGCAGGCAGAACATCTGCAAAAAGATTCATCCTTCTGAAACAGGATATCGACCGGCCTCTATCGGCCATCCTCTCGCTCAACACTGTGGCCCATACAGTTGGGGCTGCCGGAGTCGGTGCACAGGCCATCAAGGTGTTCGGCGACGAGTACTTCGGCATCGTATCGGCCATCCTGACCCTTCTGATCCTTGTGCTGACCGAGATCATTCCGAAAACCATCGGTGCCCGTTACTGGAGACCCCTGTCAGGAGTTTTGGGTCCTGTCATCCAGGGAGCCATCATCATTACCTACCCGCTGGTGATTCTCTCGGCGATGGTCACCCGGATGTTCACCCGGGGCAAGGATCAGCAAACCATCAGCCGCGAAGAGATCTCAGCCATGGCTCACATCGGTACCGAAGAGGGCGTTTTCGGAGAAAAAGAGAATAAGATCATCCAGAACCTGATCAGGCTGAAACACATCCGGGTCTCTGAAATCATGACCCCCCGCGTGGTGGTATCCATCGCAGATGAAACCATGCCCCTGGATGAGTTTCTTCGCAACAAGGACTTCCTGCGATTCTCAAGAATCCCGGTCTTTTCGGGTAATGAAGAAAACATTACCGGCTATGTATTCAGACAGGGAGTGTTTGAAAAGCTGGCAGAAGATCAGACCGGACTCCTGCTGAAGGATCTTAAACGCCCCATCCTGGTAGTACCCGATACCCGGACGCTCTTCGGAGTATGGGAATCGCTGCTCGAAAAGAAAGAGCACATCGCGCTCGTGGTGGACGAATATGGAGGTATGGACGGCATCGTAACCATGGAGGATGTGATCGAAACCCTCCTCGGCTTTGAAATCGTCGACGAAAAGGATACCATCTCAGATATGCAGCAATACGCCCGTGAGCGTTGGAAAATGCGCCAGTCGAAATACAGCCTGCTCTCGCAGAGGGAAGAGGAACAAAGGGGCAAAGAGGATTAAGCGCGGAGAGCCTCAGGGGACAGAACATTAACCGATGGCTTAACCGGACGTTAACGCAGAGACTCGCATACAATCTTCATCTTTACAAACCAAACCAAAAAAACCAATCGCATGAAAATGGGATTATTTTCACCCGTTCTTACTCTTCTCTTTTCACTGATCCTCTTTCTTTCGGCAGGCAAATCCGGTTTGTCACAGAACACTGGGGAGCAGCCGCAGGATACCCTCAGAAAGGATGCCCTCAATATATTCATGGAAACCACCGACTTCATC
>CAYGOU010000119.1:0-1053 GCA_964351455.1 uncultured Porphyromonadaceae bacterium | reverse complement strand
CCCTACATCAATTATGTCAGAGACATCAAGGATGCCCATGTTTACATCATTTCAAGCTCGCAAAGAACAGGATCGGGGGGCACCGAGTTTTCGTACTTCGTATTCGGACAGAAACAGTTCAACGGCATGAGAGATACCCTCGTGTATGTGAGCTCACCCGATGACACCCCGGATCAAACCCGGAACGGACAGGTCAAGACCCTCAAACAGGGACTGATGCGCTATGTCATGACCACCCCGCTGGCCAAATATGTTGAGGTAAGCTTCAGTCAGCCCCTGGCTGAAGAGGTAACCACCGATCCATGGAACAGCTGGGTTTACAGCGCCAGTGTAAACGGAATGCTGAACGGACAGAAAGTTTACAATTCGAACCAGGTATTCGGGAGCCTCAACGCCCGACGGATCACCCCCGACTGGAAACTCGACATCGAACTCGACTACGATTACAACCTCGACCGTTTTCTTATCGATGAACAAACCATCAACAGCGTCAATACCGGGAAATCCTTTGAAGTGCTGGCCGTGAAAAGCCTGGGCGAACACTGGTCGGCCGGTGGAGAATTCGAAGCCGCATCTTCAACCTACAGGAATTACAGGTTCAGAACCACTCTCATGCCGGGAATTGAATACGATATTTTTCCCTATTCAGAATCAACCCGGAGGCAGCTCAGACTGCTCTATAAAGCTGGATACCTGTATCACAGCTACATGGATACCACCATTTACGACAAAATGCAGGAGCACCTCTTTGCCCACAGCCTCAGTGCGGCATACCAGGTGGTGCAAAAATGGGGATCCATCGACCTCGCGCTCGACTGGTTCAATTATCTGCACGATTTCTCAAAAAACAGCCTCTCGCTAAACGGATCTTTCAACATCAGAATCGCAAAAGGACTGAATGTTCAGATGGGAGGCGGCGCCTCCCTCATTCACGACCAGCTCTCCCTGATCAAGGGAGGAGCATCACGCGAAGAGATCCTGCTCCGGCAAAAGGAGCTCGCCACCCAATACCGCTATTTCACCTTCTTCGGACTCAGCTACACCTTCGGCTCA
>CAYGOU010000118.1:4583-8948 GCA_964351455.1 uncultured Porphyromonadaceae bacterium | reverse complement strand
GGATTCGGAACCTACCTTGTGATCAGGCAAATAAACCGAAATCCCAAGATGGCGGTTAAAGAGTCGGTTTTGCTCAGCATGGGAGTGCTGGTTCCCTGGATTGGAAACATCACCTTTATTTTCAGGGTCACACCTCTTGAAAAGCTTGACCTGGCCCCGTTTGCATTTGTGCTTTCCGGCACCCTTCTGGCGTGGGGCTTCTTTTATAAAAGGTTTCTTAACATTGTGGTGATAGCTCACCAGGCGTTGCTCGACCGGATGACTGAGGGACTCATCGTGCTGGATATGAACAATTGGGTGGTCGACCTTAATCCAGCAGCCCAGAACATATTCAGGGTGACCCCTGCAAAGGTGATCAATCTTCCCGCCGAGAATCTGATGCGGCCCTATCCAGACCTGCTGAACAACATCCGCTTTCAGAACAGAAAGCACCAGGAGATTTCAATGATTCGGGGCGAACAGCAACTCTATTTTGACCTGACCATCAATCCACTATTTGACGGCAGGGGTCAGCCAATCGGTAAAATGGTGATCCTGCATGATGTTACCGCACTTAAAGTTACCGAGCTTAAGCTCAAGGAGGCAAAGGTGCGCGCAGAGCAGGCTGATAACCTCAAATCTGCATTTCTTGCCAACATGTCGCATGAGATACGCACCCCGATGAACGCAATCATCGGTTTTACCAACCTGCTGAACGACCCTGACATCTCAGATGATGAGAGAAATGAATTTACCCAGCACATCCGAAACAGTGGTAACTCTCTTCTTCGGCTCATCGATGACATCATCGATATCTCAAAGCTTGATGCCAATCAGATTACCTTCAGTACAGATGAACTGGTTCTGAAGCGATTCATGACGGAGCTTTACTCCTACTACAATGAATTCAAGACTGAAATTGCGAAGGAGCACCTGCAGCTTTCATTGAAAATACCGCCCGAGCATCAAGACCTGGTCATCATTACGGATGGGATCCGACTTAGACAGATCATGCGGCATCTGCTCGACAATGCCGTGAAATTCACCAATGAAGGTTTTGTTGAATTTGGGTTTGAGATGACTGAGGCGCGCATCATCAGGTTCTTTGTAAAGGATACCGGAATTGGCATTGCCCTTGAGAAACAGGGACTTATTTTCGAGCGTTTTGGAAGGGTAATGACCGGTACCCGTCAGGAGTATGGTGGAACCGGGTTGGGACTTGCTCTATCGAAAGGACTGATTGAAAAACAGGGGGGGCGAATCTGGGTAGAATCCGTACTGGGTCAGGGATCGATGTTTTACTTTACACTGCCGGTGAGGCTGGCTGCATTTAAAGCGCCTGATACCACCCAATGGAGTGAAATGGAGAAGATTCTGAAGCCCGAGTGGCCCATTGGTGCAGATAAGTTTGAACTGACAGTTCCACCCGTAAAACCCACGGATATCCCAATGCGTGAAGTCCCGACGGAAAGCACCCCTGAAACGGTTAGTGCAAAAGCGCAGGATTTGGACGAATTATCACTGCCTTCGGATTTTCCGACCACTGCAGGACTGATCTTTGATCCTCAGGATTTTTCAATTGAAGCCCAGACGGCTATGCCAGGAACTCATCAGCCCAGTATTCTTGTAATTATGGAGGATCAGATGACTTACCTGTTCATTGAGATGGTACTTAGGCCCAAAAAATATCATTTGGTTTGGGCGCGCAATCTGAGAGAATCTGATGCTTACCTGAGCGGCAAGAACCCATCAGACCTGGTAATTCTGGATGTTTCCCAGACTGCTGATTCGACACGCCAAGCTGTCAGCGATATCCGGCGAAACTCCATGAAAAGAAAGGTGCTGGCAATCATTCCGTTTGAGGGATCCTCACTTGGTGTCCGAGCAAGGGAATCAGGATGCGATGATCTTATTTCCAAGCCGATCAAACCGGTACAACTAATCCAGTTGATAGAGCGTCTTCTTGGTTGATCCCATTTTTGTATTTTTGCCGGCACAAAAGGGATCATTTTGCTTTACCCCGAAAACTTTGAAGAAAAGATAGGGTTTACGCCCCTCAGGCGTATGCTGGTAAATCTTTGCGATACCCCGGTAGGAGTCAGGATCACGGAAGAGGCCGTCATGTCTATTAACAGGGATGTGATCCTGCGATGGTTGCAAGAGAGTCATGAAGCATCGAGCATTCTGTCAGAAAGACATGATTTTCCGGATCTGGCGGCTGTTGATCTGTCTCGGTTCATAGCCAAGGGAATGATAGAGGGGGCATTCCTGGATATTCCGGAATGGCATGAAATCAGATTGTTGCTTGCATCTGTCAGGCTTGTAGTCTCATTCTTTGAGAAGGCAGATCCAGTCAAGTTTCGCGCTCTCAGGAGTTGGGTCGAGCCGATCCGCTATTCACCCCTCATCCATGAAAAGATTGATCAGGTTTTTAACCGGCAGGGTGAGATCAAGGACCAGGCATCGCCAGAGCTGAAAAAAATCCGCAGCGACATACAATCCCGTCATGCACAGGTAAGCAGGAGCATGGAAAGGATTATGTCCAAGGCACGGCAGGATGGACTTATTGATAAAGATACTCAGGCGACCCTGCGGGAGGGCAGGTTGGTTATTCCCCTGCCGGCTGCGCATAAGCGGAGCGTTAAGGGCTTGATCCATGACGAATCTGCCACCGGAAAAACTTCCTATGTTGAACCTGTTGAGCTGGTTGAACTGAACAATGAGATCAGGGAGCTTGAATTGGCTGAACGTCGTGAAATCGTAAAGATCCTGACCCAGCTGACCTCGGTTCTGCGACCCTATTTTCCGGATATGGAAAAATGGAACGGGATCATCGGATATCTCGACCATGTCAGGTCCAGAGCCAGGTTGTCGAACAGGTGGTCAGGGATATTGCCGGATATTCGGGATGAAGATGGCATAGCATGGACCGGGGCGCGACATCCACATCTTTTTTTGGTTTTTCAAAAAGAGGGCAGGGAGGTGATTGCACAAGACATCGTTCTTTCACCTAAAGAGCGCATTCTTATCATTTCTGGTCCCAATGCCGGCGGAAAATCGGTGTGCTTGAAAACGGTTGGATTGATCCAGTACATGATCCAATCAGGCATTCTTCCGCCCCTGAATGAAGGCTCAGTCAGCGGGGTGTTTTCGAAATTTCTGATTGACATCGGTGATGAACAGTCGCTTGAAAACGATCTTAGTACCTACAGCTCCCATTTGCACCATATGAAGAATTTTATCCGGATGGCTGGTCCGGGTGCACTCTTTCTCATCGATGAATTTGGAGCGGGAACCGAACCTCAGATGGGAGGTGCAATAGCTGAGGCGATCCTGTCGCATCTGACCGCCTCCGGGGCCTTTGGGGTCATCACCACCCATTACGCCAACTTAAAGCATTTCGGTTCTAACCACGACGGGGTGGTCAATGGGGCGATGCTTTTTGACACCCAGAAAATGCGCCCGATGTTCAGGCTTGAGATCGGAAAACCCGGAAGCTCCTTTGCTTTTGAAATCGCAAGAAATATAGGACTGCCGGAAGAAATACTGGAAACTGCCACACAGCTGGTTGGCTCTGATTATACCCGATTTGACCGTAACCTTAGGGAAATCGCGAGAGACAAAAGATATTGGGAGCGCAAGCGCGACCGGATCAGGCTAACCGAAAAGGAGCTGGAAAATCTTCTTGAGCGCTATGGCGCCGAAGCCGACCGCTTGAAGCAGGATCGCGACAAGCAGATTCGTGAACTCAAATCAAAAACCGAGGAGATCGTGAGTCAGCTAAACAGACGGATCGAGCAAACAATACGCGAGATCCGTGAAAACCAGGCAGACCGTGAGAAAACGCGTGCGATCCGCAATACGCTTGAGTCTGACCTCAAAACCATGCAGGAAGAGATCGGGAAGCTTGAGACCGATGGCCAGAAGCTGCGTTCAAAAGTTGAGCAGGAGCGGGAGCGGCTACATCGTAAACTGAAAAAGGCACCTGAAATTCCAAAACCCGAATATCCCGATCCCGAAACAGGATCATTCAGACCGGGACAAAAGATCCGGGTGGCATCGAAAGGAATCTGGGCAGAGGTGATTGAGCATCGCAAGGGTAGTCTGCTGGTGTCAATCGGGCAAATGATTACCACGGTTAATGAGCGCGAAGCTGAGATCGTCTCTGAAGATGAGTTCAACAGGGAGACCGGAACCACCGCAAAGAGCAAGCGCTTTTCGGGTATTGACCTGGAATACCGCAGGCTAAACTTTTCACCTCAACTCGATATCAGAGGTTTAAGGGGAGAGGAGGCATTGCAGCGGGTTTCTGAATTCATTGATGAAGCGGTTATGGTGGGAGAGAGCAACCTCAGGATTCTTCATGGCAAGGGCGATGGCATTTTG
>CAYGOU010000118.1:0-4573 GCA_964351455.1 uncultured Porphyromonadaceae bacterium | reverse complement strand
ATTTTGCGCCTGCTGGTCAGGGATTTTCTTTCAGGAATTGACCTGGTGGGGAACTTCAGGGATGAGGACATAAGGGTTGGCGGAACCGGAGTAACCCTGGTCAAACTTTCATTCTGACCCTGTTCCGCAACATCACAAACCGATTTGCTCCTTAGCATAATTTGTTCCATTTTTATCCGGTTTAAACACAACCCCGACAAATCATGCAAACAGTTAACGATCTTCTTCTTAAGGTTGATGGGCTTATTGGTGGATCCCAGTGGTTTGTTTTTCTGCTGCTTGGTGTCGGCCTTTTCTTTACGATCTACCTGAAATTTCCGCAGATCCGCTATTTCAGACATGCCATCCGCTGCGTCAGCGGGAAATATGATAAAGCAAGCGACAAGGGGGATACTTCTCACTTTCAGGCTCTGACCACCGCTCTTTCCGGAACGGTCGGGACCGGCAATATTGCCGGCGTGGCGTTTGCTATCCACCTGGGTGGTCCCGGGGCACTATTCTGGATGCTGGTAACCGCCCTGATCGGTATGTGCACCAAATTTGTCGAGGTTACCCTATCCCACAAGTACCGGGATTTTACCGAAAATGGCCAGGTTTCAGGGGGGCCGATGTATTACATGAAAAAGAGGTTGAACATCAAGCTCCCCGGAGGCAAGCTGATCAAAACCGGATATGTCATGGGTGCCTTCTTTGCAGTGGCCACCGTCATCTCTTCTTTCGGCACGGGAAGTCTGCCCCAGATCAACAGCATCTCCAACTCCATTTTCGCAACCTTCGGCATCGGTCATATGGTAACTGGCGGGATTCTGGCCGTGATACTCGGACTGGTGATCATAGGTGGCATAAAGAGAATTGCAAAGGTAACCTCCATGCTGGTCCCTACCATGGCCATCATTTATCTTCTGGGAGCCTTTCTGGTCCTTGCCTACAATTACCAAAACCTCATTCCCAGTTTCATTTCGATATTCAGGGATGTGTTTACCGGAACTGCAGCGGCCGGAGGATTTCTGGGCGCCGGTTTCGCCTTTGCCTTTAACAGGGGCGTAAACAGGGGCTTATTCTCAAATGAGGCTGGTCAGGGTTCTGCTCCGATTGCCCACTCAGCAGCCCGGGCTCATGAGCCGGTTTCAGAAGGACTTGTGGCCATTCTCGAGCCCTTCATTGATACGGTGATTATTTGCATGCTCACCGGTATGGTCATTCTTAGTTCAGGTGTGTGGAAGGAAAAGTTCCCCAATACCTTTCAGATGGCAGACATACAGGTGCTTGACCGGGTTTATGATGAAAAAGACAAAAAGGATGTTGCCTTACTGGCAGATTACCTGAACAGAAAGGAGAGCCTGCCTCTTTTTACAGGCGAGATTCAGGTTGCTGACGGCAAGGTGCTGAATGATCTGACCATTTTGCACGCCCGCTCAATTGCCGAGAACCTCCTGGTATCAGGATCAGACAAACCCTATAACGGAGCCCTCCAGGTCTCTAACGGCTCTATAATTTCTCAGTCCAATACCTTTTCAATGAGTGGTAATTCGCTGATGCACAGCGCGCCACTGACCACGGAGGCGTTTAAGAAGACCTGGTTCGGGGATTTTGGAAAGTATATAGTCAGCATTGGCTTACTCCTATTTGCCTTCTCAACAGCCATATCCTGGTCATATTACGGAGACCGGGCCATGACCTACCTGTTTGGAAGCAAGTCGGTGGTCTGGTACAGGATCGTTTATGTCATCGGTTTTTTCCTTGCCTCCTTTACAGATACCACCATTATCTGGACCTTTTCAGGTATTGCCATTGCCTTCATGACCATACCTAACCTGATAGGCATTTTTACGCTTCACAAAGAGGTTAAAACCACCATCCGGGATTACTGGGTTGATTTTAGGGAAAACAATCCTGATCATTGCATGCCTGAGAGATTACCCAATAAAAAATAATACCATAGACATGAAAACCTGGTCTTTTCTTGCCCTTCTGATGCCCTTTGGGCTCCTGTCCTGCAATACCCTTCCTGACGTAAGACAGTCGGATTACCCGGATCCGCCCAGAGCAGAGAAAATTGAGAAGGAGTTAACCATCCATGGAGATACAAGAGTGGATCCATATTATTGGCTCAATGAAAGAGACAACCCAAAGGTTATCCAGTACCTTGAAGATGAAAATGCCTACCTCCAGACTGTAATGGAAGGATCCATGAAGTTTCGCGATCAACTCTTTGATGAGATCATTTCCAGAATCCGCCAGGATGACGCTTCGGTTCCTTTTTTTGACAATGGTTATTTTTACTATACCCGTTTTGAGAAAGGGGGCGAATATCCCATCTATTGCCGAAAGCGAGCCAGTCTTGAAGCTTCCGAGGAGGTTATGCTCAATGTGAATGAAATGGCCAAGGGTTATAGTTATTATAACATTGGCGGATGGTCTGTTTCGCCCGACAACCGGATGCTTGCCTTTGGCGTGGATACAGTGAGCAGAAGGAATTACACCTTGTATTTCAAAAACCTTGAAACCGGTGAAATCATGAGCCAATCGGTTTCAGAAACTACCGGTTCATCGGCCTGGGCCAACGACAGCAAAACCATCTTTTTTACCCGGAAAAACCAGGTAACCTTGCGGTCTGAGCGCATTTTTCTTTATGTGATTGGCGAAGAACCATCAACTGTCAGGGAGGTTTTCTTTGAAGAGGATGAGACATTTGGGACCATCGTCATGAGAACCAAATCGGGACAATACCTCCTGATAGCGAGCTACAGTACCCTGTCAACCGAATTCAGGTACATTCCTGCCGACCGGCCGCAGGCCATCCCGACTGTGATTCTTCCCCGCGAGCGAGACCATGAGTACGCTGTTGACCACTTTGGTGATCATTTCTACATCAGAACCAACTGGGATGCCATGAATTTCAGGATCATGAAGACTCCGGTAGGGGATTGTGCCAGGGAGAACTGGACTGAGGTCATTCCACACCGGACTGATGTTCTGGTTGAGGGTTTTGAGATTTTCAGGGATTACCTGGTGGTTGAAGAACGGAGTAAAGGACTTACCCAGCTCAGGATCATTGACAACAATAACGGTGATGAGCATTATTTGAATTTCGGGGAGGAGGCTTATGCCGCGACGGTTTCTGTTAACCGGGATTTTAATTCAGAATGGCTTCGTTACGATTATTCATCCCTCACAACTCCCTCGTCGGTATTCGACTATAACATGAAGAGCCGCGACCGCAAACTGATGAAGCAGCAGGAGGTGTTGGGAGGGTTCAGCAGCGACCAGTATGAAACCCGGAGAATATATGTTGCCGCGAGCGACGGTGCCGAGGTGCCAGTGTCGATCGTGTATCGCAAGGGTTTGGTTTTAAATGGCAAAAATCCCACCCTCCTTTATGGTTATGGTTCATACGGTGCCAGCATGGATCCCCGGTTCAGCTCTGTAAGGCTGAGTCTGCTCGACCGTGGATTTGTTTATGCATTGGCCCACATCAGGGGTGGACAGGAGATGGGAAGATCTTGGTATGAGGACGGGAAACTTCTGAAAAAGAAAAACACCTTTACCGATTTTATCGATGTTGCTGAAAGCCTGATTGAGCTGGGTTACACCCGGCCGGATTACCTCTTCGGTCAGGGTGGCAGTGCAGGTGGTTTACTGGTGGGTGCGGTTTCAAACATGCGGCCCGACCTCTTCAGGGGCATCATTGCCAACGTGCCTTTTGTTGATGTGGTCACCACCATGCTGGATGAAACCATCCCCCTTACTACCTCGGAGTACGATGAGTGGGGAAATCCCAACGACCCTGTTTACTATGAATACATGTTGTCATACTCTCCATATGATCAGGTTATTGCAGGGGATTATCCTGCCTTATTGGTGACTACAGGATTGCATGATTCTCAGGTTCAGTATTTTGAACCGGCCAAGTGGGTTGCCAGGCTCAGAGAGCTCAAGACGGATGACAATATTCTTCTGATGAACATTAACATGGAGACCGGGCACGGAGGGGCATCCGGACGATTTGAGCGTTATCGGGAAAGCGCCCTGGAATACGCCTTTATGTTTAAGCTTCTGGGAATCAGTCAGTAGGGTATGTGGCCACGGTGATTTCCCGCTTGCCGGCCGGACCGGGGTGTTTTGCAACCTGGAATCCTGCATGGAGCAGGTTTCTTCTCACCATTCCTTTGGCAGAATAGGTGACCAGTATCCCCCCGGGAATCATCATCCGGCCAAGCCGTTCAAACAATTCCGCGCTCCATAGTTCCGGCTGGATTTCTGGTGCAAAGGCATCAAAGTAGATCAGGTTGAAGCTTTGCTCGGTGCTAAAGAGTTGAAGGTCGGTTCTGGTTTTGGTCAGGGTGAATCCCGGAGTCAGTTTATGGGACCTCTCCCATTCCACCTCATGAAGTCTAAGAAAAACCGAATCATCCTTTTTCAACAGTGCAGGATAGTTCAATTGCCTGATGGTATCCATCTCCAGAGGGAACTTTTCGATGCCCGTGTAATCAATCGTTCTTCCGGCGGATTCTCCCTCTATGAGCGTTAACCAGGCATTCAGGCCTGTTCCGAAGCCAGCTTCAAGCAATCT
>CAYGOU010000117.1:6241-8993 GCA_964351455.1 uncultured Porphyromonadaceae bacterium | reverse complement strand
CTCACACCCAATCCGCACCTTCCCGATTTGTAATGCTTTTGCAGTCCTTTCGAATTGGAAATGTATACCGCCCGCTCCCCTTCGTTCCATCCGGATCCGTAACTCTTGGTGATTCTCGGATCGGTCATGGCCAACTTCTCAAGCTCTCTGGCCAATTCGATTTTTTTCTCTATAGAAACCTCCGCAATCGCCGGATCGAAAAGTCCGCCAACCTCCTGAGAGGCACTGTTTCCTGGCAGAACGTTGTTTTCATCGGGAGAGGTCAGTCTGGCAAACTGAATAGCCATTTTAATGGTGCTGTCGAGCGACTTATCACTCAAATCATTGCAATGGCTGAATCCCATGCATCCACCCACAATCACCCTGATACCTACTCCGGCGGTGGCTGCCTCTTCAATGGTTTCGAGTTCTCCATCCTGTATCTGGATCGACAGGTTCCGACCCGTTTCAAGATATGCCTCGGCTGCGTCCGCTCCCATTTTAAGAGCCCTGGCAACCAGATCTTCGACCAATTTATTGTATTCCATCAACTATCATCTTTATCATTTAACCTAAAACCGTAAACCTAAAACCGTAAACCTGTCAGGATCTCGATCCCCCAACGTTGATCCCCCTGATCCGTACGGTGGGCTGCCCGGCATCCACTTCAGCCGATTGTCCCTTACCACAGATACCAGGACCAAAGGCAAGATCATTGCCCACAGCGTCGACATTGGAAATCACCTCGAGACAGGATCCGATGAGAGTGGCGCCCTTAATAGGATATACCTTCTTTCCGTTCTCGATCATATAGGCTTCGCGGCAGGTAAAATTGAAAACTCCGGTTACCGGATTGACACTGCCGCCACTGAGGCTCTGGACATATATGCCCTTGGGTGTAGAGGCCAGTATGTCAGCCGGATCAGACTCCCCGTTCTCAATAAAAGTGTTGGTCATTCTCGGAATCGGGAAATACCGGAACGACTCCCTGCGTCCGTTTCCGGTTCGCTCTAATCCCAGTTGCCTGGCGCTCAGGATATCGGTCATGTATCCCATCAATACACCCTTGTCTATCAAAACATTGCGTTGCGCCTGGGTACCTTCGTCGTCAAAATTGATGGTTCCCCTTGCATTTGGAATTGAACCGTCGTCGACCATCGTAAACAGGTCACTGGCCACCTTTTGCCCGACTTTACCGGTGAAGGCGCCAACCTTCTTGGCAATCGAATCGGCTTCAAGGGGATGCCCTACCGCCTCATGCACAAGCACGCCACCCCATCCATTCTGCATCACCACGTCCATAATACCTGCCGGAGCCTCACGGGCATCGAGCATAGCAATCGATTCCCGGGCGGCATTTTCAGCCACCGATTCAGGCGAAAACTGGTCGAACATTTCAAATCCCATGTGCTTGCTGAGACGCTCGCGCGACATATGGCGACGCTGTCCGTCATCTCCAAGTGTCTGAACGATGAAGAACATCAAAGGCAGCTCATCGCGCAGATAAACGCCTTCGCTGGTTGCAATCACCCGGCTCCTGATCTCATCGTAGTAATCCACCATGGCCATCTTAATCCTCGGATCGTAAGCCATGGCCGCTTCATCTGCTCTTTTCATCACCTCGATCCTCTTCTCATCGGCAATCTCCCCAAGGGGCCTTTCGATGGTAATGAACGAATCGCGTTCAGCCTGCGAAATGTTTACCGGAGTCACCGAACCCCCACCTGAAGCCACATATGAAGCCACCTCAGCAGCCCTTAGCAGTTTCTCCTCACTGATCTCCTCGGTGTAGGCATAGCCGGTTTTGTTGCCTGAAATCACCCGAACCCCGGCACCCTGACTGATGCCATAGAGACCGCTCTTGAACTTCGACTCCTGCATGATGATCTGACGCGACACCCTGCTTTCAAGGTATACATCCGCAAAATCACCACCATTGACGAGCGCCCTGGCAATCACGCGGTCAAGAACCGATCGGTCAAGGTTCAAACCCACTGGCTTCAGCTCTCCTGTTGAACATGAACTGAGAAAATGGGAGAGCAAAGGAGGCGCTGCAGCAAGCACAAGTCCCCCCTTCAGGCTCATCTCAATAAACCGCCTTCGCGGAATGTCACGAACGAATAATGGTTGTTTCATAATATAGCTGGTTGCTGGTTAATGGTTACTGGTTCCCCCTCTCCCCTGGGAGAGGGGGCCAGGGGGTGAGGTGCTGGTTAATGGTTATTGGTGAGAGGTTGGTCGACCCAGATCAGCTTTCCGGTGTCATACCCACGTTGTTTTATTAGGGTTAAGAACTTCTCCCTGAGCTCGGGTTCAACCTGCGGGGTTCGGCTCAGTATCCACATGAAGTTGTCTGATGAACTCCCGATGATCGCCCATTGATACCCGGGATCCAGTTCAAGGATAAAATAATCTCCATAGAAAAACAGAAAGAAGGCAACCTTCAACTGCCCGGGCTTCCCATTAGGATTAAACTTGGCTTTGCCAACTGCCCGGCTCTGTTTTCCGTCGAGGGATCCACGGTAGCCCTGGTTTTCAACCTTAATTTTGCCATCCTTTCGCATTGAATAGGTGGCAGTTACTCCCTGAAGACCCCTTTCAAAGGAGTGGTCAAACCTTGCGAGCTCATACCAGGTACCCAAATAGGAATCTAGTTCGAACGAATCAATGGTTCTCGTGTCAATCATATTTCCGGAGGTTTGTGCCCTGCACCCTGTAAAGCAGAACAGGAGCATGATCAGAATAAACGGTGTACGTGACATGGTTGCTGGTT
>CAYGOU010000117.1:0-6141 GCA_964351455.1 uncultured Porphyromonadaceae bacterium | reverse complement strand
TAACCTTTTGTAACCCTTAAAATACTCCCTGGCTGCCTTCATCACCTTCGGCGACAGGATCAGCGCCGAAATCATGGTCGGAAATGCCATCGTGGCATAAGCGGTATCGATCACACTTACCACTACGGTCAGGGCACTGACCGCTCCGATGGGCAGCACCGCCACATAAAAGAGCTGATAAACTATTTTGTACTTCACCCCGAAAAGAAAACTGAAGCACTTGGTTCCGTAATAGGGAAATGCAAACATGGTGGTGATCGAAAAAATGATCACACAGGCCATCAGGATGTAGGGTCCGATCACCGGGATTCCCTTCTCAAAAGCCATGGTCGTCAGCGTGATCCCGTTGGCGTCTGTATCCTGCCATACCCCGGTAACAATGATGGCCAAAGCCGTCATGGTGCATACAATAATGGTATCAATCACCGGCTCAACCATAGCTGCCAGTCCTTCACGGATGGGCTGTCCGGTTTTGGCGGCACCGTGAGCCATCGGAGCGGTTCCGATGCCGGCTTCGTTAGAAAAAGCCGCCCTCCGAACCCCAATGATGATCAGGGTACCCAGCGCACCCCCCAAAACCGCATTCCCGGTGAACGCATCATAAAAAATCAGCTTCAATCCCGGAATCACCCCTTCATGATTGGTAATCAGAATAAAAACCACTGAAAGTCCATACAGTACCACCATCAGCGGCACCATCATTCCGGCAACCTTTCCGATTCTTTTAATCCCCCCCATGATCACCGCCACCACCAGAGCAGCAATCACCAGCCCGATCCCAAGATTGGTCCAGAATCCGGTTTGCAGACCGTTGGGTTCAAGTATAATGTTATTGATGGCCTCCACCAGCTGATTGGCCTGAAAAATTGGGGTTACGCCAATCATCCCCATGACCGAAAAAATGACGGCCAAAAAGGTCCAGCGCTTTCCGAGTCCTTCCCGGATAACATACATCGGTCCGCCCTGCAATTTGCCTTCTGAATCTCGTCCCCGGTACATCACCGCCAGCGAGCAGGTGAAGAACTTGGTGGCCACTCCAACCAGAGCACTCATCCACATCCAGAAGATGGCACCCGGACCACCGGTGGCAATGGCAATGGCGATTCCGCTTATGTTCCCCATTCCGACGGTTGCAGCCAGGGCAGTCGAAACCGCCTGGTAATGACTTATTTGCCCGGGTTCATCGGGATTGTCGTACCTGCCGAGGATGATGCGGATGGCATGCCCGAAATGACGAAAGGGCAGTCCTCTTGAATAGATCAAGAAATAGAGTCCACCCCCAAGTAAAAGAACCAGCAGCGGCGGTCCCCACATGAAATTGGCAAGGTCGACGATGGCTTGTCCGACGGGTGACATATTGGTTTAAAGGTTGGCAAAATAGCGAAAATGACGGAAACCGCTATCTTTAGTCCTGCTAAACCTGCCGTACATGAAGAATTTCAACCTGTTCGCCTCAATCGCTTTGCTTTTTGTAACATCTCTCTCGGTCACAGCCCAGCTTCGCGACATCGACAAGATCCTGCCCGAAAGGCAAAGAGCCGAAGTGGTCAACCAATGGCTTGAATGGCGGCTTGACAACCTGATCCCGGAACTGATGCGCCGCGAAGGCATAGACATGTGGATCATCATGTGCCGCGAAACCAATGAGGATCCTGTATTCTGGAGTATGCTCCCTGAGCCGCTGATGCATGCCCGCCGACTGACCACCCTGATCTTCTTCGACCCCGGTGAAGGCAAGCAGGTCGAGCGACTTTCGGGATCTGGAAACCTTGGTGGAGGATTTAAGGCCACCTGGACCGACAAGTCGATATCCCAATGGGAAAGTCTTTCACAACTGATCAACCGGCTTGACCCCAAGAAAATCGGGGTCAACATATCAGGACATCACCGCTCGGCCGATGGTTTGAGCGCCAGTCTGCGCGACAGCCTGACCGATGCCCTCAGTCAGAAATACGCAAAAAGGATGGTCTCTGCCGAAATGCTATCGATCGGTTGGCTTGAGACCCGATCTGAAGAGGAGTTGGTTTTCTACCGCCACCTCTGCGGTATCGCACACGACCTGATCAGGGAGTTCTTTTCAAACGGCGTCATCACACCCGGCATCACCACCACCGATGATGTTGAATGGTGGATCCGCGACCGCATCACCCTGCTCGGACTCGAAACCTGGTTTCCGCCAACGATCGACCTGCAGCGCTCTCCCGAATTGACAGAGAAATACAGGGATGATGCATCGGTGATCCGCCATGGCGACCTTCTGCACTGCGATGTGGGCATCCGCTATATGAGGCTCTGTACCGATATGCAGTGGCATGCCTATGTGCTGAAACCAGGCGAGGAGGAGGCCCCTGAGGGGTTGAAACAAGCTTTGCAAAACGCCATCCGGGTGGCGGATATCTTCATGGGCGAATTCCGGGAAGGCGTTACCGGACATGAAATAGCCACTCTAACCCATCAAAAAGCCGAAGCCGAAGGTTTGCAGCTCACCCTCTACAGTCACCCGATCGGTTATTACGGCCATTCAGCCGGAACCTCGATTGATACCCGTTCAGCCAGCCAGTTACCCCCCGGCATGCATGAAATCATGAAGTATCCCCTGCACTTGAATACAGTGTATGCCATCGAATTCGGGTGCTACACCCCGGTCCCCGAATGGAACAACAAAAGGGTAGCCATCTCCTATGAGGAGCAGGGGGTGATGACGGCCAGCGGCTGCAGCTGGGTCGATGGCAATCAACGTGAATTTTTACTGATCCGCTGATTCAATTCGCAGAATCCAAAGACCGTTAACCCGGCATTAACCGGCTGTTAACCCGGTTATACATTGTTCGGTTTTACTTTTGTCAGGTAAACCAAGCAACATTGTTATGAAAGGGATAGTTTTTATCAGCATCCTGGCCTTTACACTGGCCATCGGCACTCCAAAAGCAACGGCACAGGACGAAAGCAGACGTGAAGTGCGCCGCGAGCTCAGACAGCTCAGCCGTGAATTGCGCAGGTCGACCCATCTCTCTGAACGTGATCTGAAGAGGATCCGCCAGGAGATTGAAATGATTCACCGGAGCCGGGATGGCCGGATGGTTATCCTTGACCGTGAAATGCGTGAATTTTCACTGCAGCAAAAAGAGATGGCACGCGATATAGCTGAGGCTCATCGTGAAATGGCCATGAAAAACCGCGAATTGTATGAAATGCAGCGCAAGATTAAGATTCCCGATGTGGTGATACCGGACATCAGGATCCCTGAAATCTCAGTTTATACTCCCCACGGCAAGAACTTCAGGGTGTTTGAACTCGGGGAGTCCTCTTCTATTAATATCAGAAAGGAGCTGTCGGGACAAACGGATACCGCCGAATGGGAATTTGAAGTAAAGGAGTTTTTCTCGCGCTTCGAGCTTTCACTTGAGGGGTCACTGAGTGAAGGAAGCCTTGAGATAAAAATCTTAAAACCCGACGGAACGGTTTACCGCAAGACTGATCTCACACCGCTGGCGGATGTCAATTTGACTCAGCGGATCGACATTCCGGAGGAGGAGCAGAGCCAGATGGCCGGCACCTGGAAAATCACAGTCAAATCAGACCAGGCCACCGGTAGTTATGCCTTGCAGATCCAGGCCCGTTAAGGGATTTCATATACCCAGACCCAACAATGAAAAAGCCCGGCATGCCGGGCTTTTTTTTCTACCGCCGGATGAACCTTTCGTTCATCACCCTTTTCCCGGCCGTAAGCCTGACGAAATAGGTTCCGGCCGGCAATTGACTGACATTGATTTCCAGTCTGTTCTGGCCTGTGTGAAGCAAATGTTTATCCATAAAAACCACCTTTCCTAGAACATCTGCAATGGTTACTTCGGCAGTCTCATCCAAAGGTAGTTGCACCGTCATCCACAACTGATCCGAAACCGGATTTGGATAGAGCGAAAGCTGGTAATGGCTTTGTTCATTAAAGCCGGTTCCGGAGAGGTCACGATATCCGGTAAGCCTGTATAAATAACCGAAACGGTCACCACCGTTCATGGCTACATAGATGTATCCATCTTCGCTGTAAACCATGTCAACCGGCCAGCTTCCCGGGTCAATGCGGATCACGGTGAATCCCCCGGTGCCAAACTCCCGGTATATCTCCCCGTCACGGGTAAAGGCGGCTACGAAGGTCTGCTCCGGACCGGTGGCATATTCGATGGTTCCGGCCAGGATATATCCCCCCTCCGGCTGGTTGTTCTTCTGTTGCATGGTGGCTGGTACCGTCCACACCGCCGGTTTGAAAATTCCGGTAATGGTGCAGCTGTTTTCCGTCTCAAGGGTGGCCAGTGAGGTTTGAAAGGTTTCACCAATGGTGTGATCCGGGGTCAGGCGGTCGGCCGTGGCATCGGCAAAAAACTGCACCCAGGCGGTGCCCTTGCTGGTAGTCATGTTCCAGCGTATACCGGTCAGAAGCAGCGTTTTTTCCCAGGCGATTGCCCCTGTGGCTTCATAAAAAAGGTTGGCCACCGGAACAGATGGGTTATAGTGGTGCTTCCATTGGCTGGTGGCCGGATTGAAAAGAGCCAGATAACCAAGCTCATCGGCTGCCCCGATTCCGACCAGAGAGGTACCGAATGGCTCAGCGTGCCAGAAGCCAGACCAGCCGTAGGCATCTGAATGCATCACCCGCCCGCTGGTGCCAAAGGCAGTCACCGGGGTGCCATCGTTGTTAAACTTCCACCATACAGGATTTGTGGTTCCGCTTCCGTTGTCGGTTGCTCCGTTTAGATAGATAAATGGTTGGGTGGGGTCGCCTTCATCTAAGACAAATCCGCCAACATCATCCCGTCCGTTCACGTTGTCAACCAGCACGGTTCCATTGGTTCCAAAGTTCCTGTCGATCACATCGGGCTCCTGAAAGCGACCAATCCGGGCCTCCGGGTTTCCGGCATCCAGCTGTTTATAGCCTGCAACCAACAGCTTATTGTCGTGGGTAACCACACCTTCATAAAGGCGGTGCAGATCTGCTGAGGGCATTCCCATGCGGGAAAAGAGACGATCGGGAGAAATCCGGGCCATGATGGCCCCCTCGTGTCTGAAATTCTTTGAGTAATTACCTCCAACCAGGAGTGTAAAGGTGTTCTCATCCGGAAAAAAGCGGTGGTCGATGAAGGTGAGCATGATGTCCATGTCAGAGGGCTGGGTGAATGCATACCGGCCATTGCTGAAAAACATCGGGTCAACGTTACCGAAGCGCTGTGCTTGCATTTGAAAGGCAAAACAGCTCAACAAGGTTAAGGTGATGAAGGTCTTTTTCATGGTGCTTGATTTAGAAAGGCGGTTTAACCTCAAAAAGTTACAAAAACCCACGAATTGCGCCAAATAAAAATGGGAAGAAACCTGAGTTCCTCCCCATTCTTTTCATCCTTAAGAAGTTACTTCTTCAACACCCGCTTCAAAACAGTGTCCTTGTCGAGCTTCTTCGTACAGAAGAACCAGTCGTAGCACTTCATGTCCTCTTTGCCATCCATGCGGTCTTTGGCAGTTCCGCATGAACCGGCGGGAGGCACAATCACCTCGTCACCCGGACGCCAGTCGGCTGGAGTGGCGATACCGAATTCGTCCGCTGTCTTCAGGGCAATCAACACCCGGTACAACTCATCAAAATTACGTCCCAGACTGAGCGGGTAGTAAATGATGGTGCGAATGATTCCCTTGGGATCGATGAAGAAAACGGCACGAACAGCCTTGGTGTTGCTCTCGCCCGGCATCATCATTCCATATTTCTTGGCCACCTCCATGGTGATATCTTCGATCAGTGGAAACATCACCTCCACATTCTTCATACCCTTGAATTCAATCTTTTCCTTGATGGTGCGCAACCATGCAATGTGGCTGTACAAACCATCGACCGAAAGACCGACCAGTTTGCAATCGGCCTCCGCAAACTGCTTCTCCATCGATGCAAAGGTCATAAACTCTGAGGTGCATACCGGGGTGAAGTCTGCCGGATGACTGAAAAGGATCACCCACTCACCTTTGTAGTCGTTCGGGAAATGAATGTTTCCCTGGGTAGTTACCGCCTTGAATTCCGGGGCGGCTTCGCCGATTCTCGGCATAGCATAAGCCTGTTGTTCTTCCATGATAATGATTCTTTTGGTTATAAAAATGTGTTAC
>CAYGOU010000116.1:0-9061 GCA_964351455.1 uncultured Porphyromonadaceae bacterium | reverse complement strand
ATGTAATTGGATGAGCCATTAAGGATGCCGGTGATGGTCTGCAACAGGTCGTTGTCATAATACTCTTCGAGATTTCTGATAACGGGAATGCTGCCACAAGCAGAGGCATCATAAAGCAGGGCAGACTTGGTTTCACGCTGAATGTCAATCAATTCACCAAGGTGATGCGCCAGCATCTTCTTGTTGCCTGAAACCACCGACTTGCCTTTCAACAGGGAGTCTTTCACGATCCGGTAAGCAGCATCGGCATCATCAATCAACTCAACGACCAGGTTAATTTCAGGATCGTTGATCAGGTCATCCGGATTGTAGGTAAATGATCCGGCAGGGAGCGACCTGGTTTTTTCCCTGTTTACCACACAGATACGCTTTATGGTTGCATCTGCGGTTTGTACATCCTGAAGAACTTTGTACAACCCTTGTCCGACAACCCCAAAACCAAAGAGTCCTATTGTAATTTTTCCGTTTGCTTGAGCTTTCATAAGAGATTATTGAAGGTGTTGTTTTAAAATGCGGAAAATGGCATCCACTTCGATGAGAAATCCATCATGTCCGTAAAATGAATCCACTTCAAAATATTCTGAATGCTTGATTTCACGGGCCAGGTATTGTTGTTCCTCCCTGGGAAAGAGAAGATCACTTGAAATCGCTATAACCAAAGCTTTGGCCTGTATGCTTTTGAGGGCTTTGGATACTCCTCCCCTGCCCCTTCCGACATTGTGAGAATCCAGCATTCTTGTTATGGTGAAATATGACCAGGCATTGAACCGCCTCTTGAGCTTTTCACCCTGATATTGCTGATAGGAGGTGACCTTGAAACCGGTCAGTTTATCCTCATCGGGATCGGTTTGTGTAGAGTTGTAAGTATGCTGATTTCGATAGCTCAGCAAGGCAATGGAGCGTGCAGCAGCCAATCCGGCATGACCGCCATCCGGATGATCACCCCAGTAGCCAGGATCGGCCAGAAGTGCCATTCGCTGTGATTCGCTGAAACCGATTCCCCAGGCAGAGGCCCGCGCATTGGTAGCAATCGGGGCGATGAATTCAAACAGGTCGGGTTCTGCAATGGCCCATTCAAGCACCTGTTGTCCGCCTAGGGAGCCTCCGATCCCAAGCTGGATTTTGGTGATTCCGAGGAAATTCTTCAGGGCCTGCAGGGTTTTCACCTGATCTCTGACGGTGATGAGGGGAAACCGGTGTAGCCATATATTCCCGGTTTCAGGGTTGACAGAAAGCGGTCCTGTTGAACCGTAGCATGACCCGAGGATATTAGCACAGATGACAAAATACCTGTTGGTATCCATCAGCAGTCCGGGGCCGACCATGCCTGGCCACCATTCAAAAACATCCGAATTGGCGGTCAAGGCATGACAAACCCAGATCACATTATCTTTCTGATCATTGAGTCGGCCAAAGGTATGGAACGCGATTTTCCAGCCATTGAGCACCTCACCGCATTCAAGGTACAGGGGCTCACGGAATTCAAAAACGTGTGGTTCAAATTGTGTCATAAATTGGCTATTGCTTGTTCGAAATCCTGAATGATGTCATCTATGTGTTCGATGCCCAATGAAACCCTGAAAAGATTCGGATGAACCCCGGCAGATAGTTGCTCGGCCTCACTGAGTTGCTGATGGGTGGTTGCTGACGGCTGGATAATCAGCGTTCTGGTATCCCCCACATTGGCCAGATGACTCACGAATTGGAATTTTTCAACCAGGTGGCGGTTCCTGGCTTTCTCCCCTTTTAGAATGAAAGAAAGTACCCCGCCAAAACCATTTTCAAGGTATCTGCTTGCCAGTTTGAAAGATGGATCTTTTGGAAGTCCTGGGTAGCTCACCCGTTCGACATTGGGGTGTTTACCCAGCCACAGTGCCAGTTTCATAGCGTTTTCACATTGCCGTTCCATCCTCAGAGACAGTGTCTCAATGCCCTGCAACAGAAGAAATGCGTCAATGGCATTCAGCGACGGGCCGAAATCACGCAGTCCGATGGTTCTAGCCCTCACGATGAAGGCTGCATTTCCGAATTGCTTATGCCACGAAATGCCATGGTACTCCGGGGCCGGATCGGTGAACTGGGGAAACTTGCCATTGTGCCAGTTGAAGTTGCCACCATCGACGATGACACCGGCAAGAGTGGTGCCATGTCCGCCGATCCATTTTGTGGCAGACTCTACCACGATGTGGGCACCATACCGGATTGGCCGGCAAAGGAACCCTGCACCGGCAAAGGTGTTGTCTACTACCAGGGGAATACCATGTTTATCAGCAACCCGCCCCAATTTTTCAAAATCAGGGACAGAAAACCCGGGATTGCTGATGGTCTCAACATATAGTCCCCGGGTTTTTTCGTCAATCAGGGTCTCCAAATCGGCGGCACGGTCAGATGCCGCAAATCTCACATCAATACCCAGATTGCGGAAACTGTGTCTGAACTGTGAGACGGTCCCTCCATACAGAAACGGAGAAGAAACCAGGTTCTGACCGGGTTGCAGGATGTTGTTCAGCGCAAGGAACTGCGCCGCATGTCCCGATGAAACGGCTATAGCGCCGACGCCACCTTCAAGGGCAGCGATGCGCTTTTCGAGAACGTCCACGGTGGGATTGCCGATTCTGGTATATATAAACCCAGGCTCCTGAAGGTTAAATAATGAAGCTGCATGGTCAGCGGTTTTAAAAACATAAGAGGTTGATTGGTATATGGGGACCGCCCTGCTGTGCGTTTCTGAATCGGGCTGGTGTCCGGCATGGATTTGAAGGGTTTCGTATTTCATGTTACTGGTTGCTGGTTACTGGTTGCTGGTTGAGTTCAAGACAAGCAGGCTTTATACAAAGAGTGAGCCTTGGCCATTTGCCTGATTCGTTATGATACTGGAAATAAGGGGTAAACGTTGAGCCTACCCCATACGCATACACATACTTTCCCTCCGGAGGATGGAAGAAAACCGAGTGGTATGTGAGCCGTTGATCATTTGTAATATATACCGCGCAAAGATATGACAGGGTTTTAAAAAAACAATCTATATTTATGACTTCTCAAAAAAACCTACTAAAGTAATCTACCTAACTAAATTAAACTCTTACCTATGATCGTAGGAATTCTGAAAGAAAAATCAGGAGAAAACAGGGTGGCTATGCTGCCCGAAACGGTCAGGGATCTGGTTAAAAAAAAGGTGGAAGTGATGGTCGAATCGGGTGCCGGTTCGACCGCTTTTGCTTCTGACAACCAGTATTCTGAAGCCGGTGCCAAAATCTCCGATGCCGGTTCGATCTTAAAGGAGGCCAATGTATTGTTGCGAATCTCTGTACCTGAAGACGACTGGCTGAAGAAAATGCGTGCTGACCAGGTTTGGATAGGGGTTCTGAATCCGCTATCAGACCATGCCCTGGTTAGGAAATTGCTGGATCTTAAGCTTACCACTTTCAGTCTGGACGTGATCCCCCGGACCTCACGGGCACAGGCCATGGACATCCTGTCCTCTCAGGCAACCGCTGCAGGTTACCGTTCCGTGCTGGATGCCGCCATGCATCTGCCCACCTTCTTCCCCATGTTTATGACTGCCGCCGGAACCATAACCCCGGCAAAGGTTCTGATTCTGGGTGCAGGGGTGGCAGGACTGCAAGCCATTGCGACAGCAAGAAAGCTGGGTGCCAAAGTTGAAGCCTTCGATGTCAGGGCAGCCGTTAAAGAGGAGGTGCAAAGCCTCGGTGCCAAATTCGTGGAAGTAGAAGGGGCCATCGATGACAAAGCTGCCGGAGGTTATGCCGTTGAGCAGACTGAAGAATTCAAAAAGAAACAGGCACAGGCAGTTCACGATCATGCCGTTAAGTCAGATGTGGTAATTGCAACAGCCCAGATTCCAGGCAGGAAAGCGCCGGTTCTTCTGCTTAAGAACACCGTTGAAGCGATGAAGCCTGGCTCAGTGGTCATCGATCTGGCAGCTTCATCAGGAGGTAACTGTGAAGTCACTCAGGACGGACAAACCATTAATCATCATGGCGTTACCGTTATTGGAAAATCAGACTACCCCACTACCCTGCCTAAGGATTCAAGCAAGATGTTTGGCAAGAACCTGCTTAACTTTCTTTCGCTAATGATCAAAGAGGACGGAAGTCTCGACCTCAACTTTGAGGATGACCTGGTTAAAGGGACTTGCGTAACCCATCAGGGTGAGATATATAACGAACGAGTCAAAAACATCATTGAAGCCTGAAAAAATGGAAGGAATACTTGAATTCATATATGTTCAAAGGGAGGCAATATTTATCATCGCCCTCTCTATATTTCTGGGAATTGAGGTGATCTCTCACGTCCCGGCCATTTTGCACACCCCGCTCATGTCGGGAGCAAACGCCATTCATGGCGTAGTTATCATTGGGGCAATCATTGTGATGGGACATGCCGATAGCGTTGCCTCAATGATCCTCGGATTTCTGGCCGTGGTTATGGGAACCCTGAATGTGGTCGGCGGATTTGTGGTCACCGATCGTATGTTGGAAATGTTCAAGAAAAAGCCTAATAAGAATTAGCCATGAATGAACTCATACAACATACCCAGTCATTGATCTTCACCCTTGGTGAATCGATTCTTGAGATCATCTACCTGATTGCATCCATTCTGTTTATTGTCGGACTCAAAATGCTTTCTCATCCGCTCACTGCACGCAGGGGTAATATCCTGGCTGCCATCGGAATGGGAATGGCGATTCTGGCCACGTTGCTGTTTCATCAAATGGATGGCAAACCGATTGGCAACATCCCCCTGATCATACTGGCCATAGCAGTCGGTACCGTGATAGGCTGGCTGATTGCCGTAAAGGTAAAAATGACAGCCATGCCTCAGCTGGTATCCTTCTTCAACGGAATGGGAGGGGCAGCCGCTGCCCTGATCTCACTCATGGAGTTTCCTCACATCAGTGATGAGTTAATAGCAAAAAGTGGTATGCTGAACGGGCATGCCATTGCAATTTTGCTAGGCCTGGTCATAGGAAGTGTTTCATTTGCCGGATCCATGATCGCTTTCGGTAAGCTTGCAGAAAAGATCGGTGACCCAAAAATGAAATTCATGCGGGTGGTCAACCTTTTGTTCCTTTTGGGCATCCTGGCCTTTATTGTGGTGATTCTAGCTCAGGGTCAGGTGCAACCAAAAGAGATCACATGGATGGTCTACCTGCTCTTCGGATTCTCATTGATTTATGGAATCACTTTCGTAATGCCCATCGGCGGAGCTGATATGCCAGTGGTAATCAGTCTGCTGAACAGTTTCACAGGTGTGGCAGCTGCCATGGGTGGATTTCTATATGACAACCAGGTTATGCTCACAGGTGGAATTCTTGTCGGCTCGGCAGGAACCATCCTTACTGTGTTGATGTGTAAGGCCATGAACCGGTCGCTGCTGAATGTGATCCTGGGTGCCTTCGGTGGAGGCGGTGCCGCTGCCGATCGTGAACATGGAAGCATCAAGGAGATTACCCTGAGCGATGCCTCTGTTCTTCTCAGCTATTCGCAAAAGGTGATTATCGTGCCGGGTTACGGACTGGCTGTTGCACAAGCTCAGCACATTTGCCATGAGCTCGAATCCTTGCTTGAAGAAAAAGGCGTTGACGTGCGCTACGCCATCCATCCGGTGGCAGGCCGTATGCCTGGTCACATGAATGTTCTGCTTGCCGAGGCCGACGTCCCCTACGAAAAGCTGATCGAAAGCGACGATATCAATAAGGAATTGCCGACCATAGATGCCGTGGTGGTGATCGGTGCCAATGACGTGGTCAATCCGGCTGCTGTTGACGATCCCTCAAGTCCGATTTACGGAATGCCGGTAATCAGGGTCTGGGAAGCCAAAAACACCATCGTGATGAAGCGTGGAATGGGTAAGGGATATGCTGCCATCGAGAATTACCTTTTCTTCCAGGATAAAACCAGGATGCTGTTCGGAAACGCCAAGGACACGCTGCAGAAATTGATTTCGGAGATAAAGAATTTATAGTTCCGGGACACGGAACCGGATATTAAAACCGGTTCGATAGATAAAGAGAGAGGGGAAATGGTTGATTCGAACCATTTCCCCTCTCTCTTTAAACCTGCTTGGTTTTGCAGTCTTTACTCCATGCTCTAGTCAACCAGAATCTGCAACTTACGTGGCTCTTTCCAGGCACCTCTTGTAAAATCAGGAAACTTAACCGGGACAGCCCCAAGTTCGACAGAAACCTCAGACAGCGGCCCCACCACACTCCAAGAAGCAGCATCGTAAACATCCATATCCAGCTGCACCCCACGGTTCAGATTGTCAATCATCCGGTAAATCTCAACGAAGTCCATGCCGCCGTGCCCTCCGTAACGCTTAATCTCCTCCTTCAGCTTATCCCAAATGGGATGATTGAATTTCTGACGGAACTCTTTGTATTGAGCTTCTGGCAGCCAGGAGTGGCTGTTCATACCGTCAATGGCGAGACGACTGGGATAGCCCTCATGAAATGCCTTGTGCCCGGCCAGGCAATTCTTACGTGAATAGGGTCGCGGAGTAACCACATCGTGATAAAGCTGAATCATCCTGCCCTTTGCGGTTTTAATCAGACTGGTGTTCATATCACCATGCTTGAAATCGCTTCGGTTGTAAAACTCGTTGTCGGGCTTAACCTTCTTTGAGAATTCAGTCAGGGAAACCTGCGGAGAACTCATCGACACCATATATTCAAACCGGTCACCCCGGTCAATGTCCATATATTGGGCAACCGGACCGAGTCCGTGCGTGGTATAGAGATTTCCGTCGCGCTTCTGATGATGCCTGATTCTCCATTTGTTGTAATATGAATCATCAAACAGCATGCTCCTGAGATCATGAATGTAGGCGGCTTCGGCATAGGTAAGATCGCCGAAAACTCCCTCCTTGACCATATTCAGAATCCAGAGCTCCTCGTTACCATAACAGCAGTTTTCAAGGATCATACAGTTCTTCTGGGTCTCTTCGGCTGTATTGACCATTTCCCAGCATCCATCCAGGGTGAAGGCTGGTGGAACCTCAATGGCCACATGCTTGCCCTGCCTCATGGCCTCAACGGCCATCGGAACATGGGTATCCCAGTCGGTGAATATCAGAACAAGGTCGATATCATCCCTTTTCACCAGCTCCTTCCAGGCATCGGGACTGCCCTTATAAACTGCAGGATTTCTGCCCGCCTTCTTAAGCTTTTCATACATAGCATCCGCAAGGGGAGCCCTGAGATCACAGATCGCAGTAATTTCTGCCTTATCCGGACAGAGGGCATTGACCAGCATGGTCATGCCATCGCCCCTCATTCCCAGTCCTATGACCCCAACCTTAACCTGCTTCATGGGTGGCACGCGCAGGCCGATTACCGACTTGCCGCGACTGGCTGGAATTTGTCCCATTCGATCGATAACCTCTTCAACGGATGGTGTCCTCCCGGCCATACCGAGGGAAGGAATACCCATGAATGCACCTGTGAGTGCCGAAATGCGCAGGAAAGACCTGCGATCTAATGCTCCTTTCATGATGTTTGATACTGTTTTAGGATTGTCTGGTTAAAAATAAAAATATTTGTCGCAATTTTGAAAAAGTGTAAATTCGACAATTAATAATCCATAAGATCATGATTGGCTTTCACTGGTTAGACTGGACCGTCCTGGGACTCTTTGCACTCGCACTGATCGGGATCATTGTTTGGGTGAGCAGGATGAGGGAAGATACCTCATCCGACTATTTTCTCGCCGGAAGGGATGCCACATGGCTGGCCATCGGTGCATCCATTTTTGCTTCAAACATAGGTTCGGAGCATTTGGTCGGACTTGCCGGCGCGGGAGCATCAAGCGGTATGGCTATGGCGCATTGGGAAATGCACGGGTGGCTGATTTTGGTGTTGGGCTGGGTGTTTGTGCCTTTTTATGCCCGAAGCGGGGTTTTTACCATGCCTGAGTTTCTCGAGAAGCGGTATAATGCAACCGCCAGGTCGTTCCTATCCATAATATCCCTGGTCAGTTACGTACTCACCAAGGTGGCGGTTACCGTTTACGCCGGCGGCATTGTATTCAAGCAGGTTCTTGGGATTGAATCGATGTGGGGAATTGATTTCTTCTGGATCGGTGCCATTGGACTGGTGGTTCTAACCGGGATCTATACGGTGATCGGGGGCATGAAATCTGTACTCTACACCTCCATCCTTCAGACACCCATTTTGTTAATCGGGTCGATTGTGATCCTTGTAGTAGGCTTGGTTAAGCTTGGGGGTTGGAGTGAACTGATAGAAATATGCCGGGCCAATACCACCCCTGCGGGTGATTCGATGACCAGTCTGATTCGTTCGCCCCAGGATCCTCAGTTTCCCTGGACTGGCGTCTTGCTGGCATCGCCCATCATTGGCTTTTGGTACTGGTGTACCGACCAGTACATCGTTCAAAGGGTTCTTTCAGGCCGTGATCAGAAACAAGCCAGAAGAGGAGCCATATTCGGCGGATACCTTAAACTTCTCCCTGTTTTCATCTTTCTGATTCCGGGTATGATTGCCTACGCCCTGAACGAGAAGGGACTGATCACCCTGACCAATTCAGACGCTGCCTTCCCAACGCTGGTCTCAACCCTTTTGCCCATAGGACTGAAAGGAGTGGTAGTTGGCGGATTGATTGCAGCGCTGATGAGCTCACTGGCTTCACTTTTCAACTCGTCCGCCATGCTTTTTACGGTCGATTTCTACAAGAAATATCGTCCCCACTCCTCTGAAAAAAATCTGGTCAGGGTGGGTCGGCTCGCAACCATTGTAGTTGTGGTACTTGGCGTTCTCTGGATCCCGGTCATGAAAAGCCTGGGTAATGTACTATACGTTTATCTTCAGGATGTTCAATCGCTGTTGGCCCCGGGAATCGCAGCCGTCTTTCTCCTCGGTGTATTCTGGAAACGGGCTTCGGCCCAGGGAGGCATGTGGGGCCTCATTGTGGGTTTTGTGCTGGGAATGACCCGTTTGGGATTGAAAATATTTGAAAAAAGTATTGATCACGATGGATTGCTTTACACCCTGTTTGTGTCCCCAAACTGGTTGCACCACTG
>CAYGOU010000115.1:0-9164 GCA_964351455.1 uncultured Porphyromonadaceae bacterium | reverse complement strand
GGCCAGCACCAGGTCGTTCTCCCGCTCCTGGATCGCGATGTCACGCACGTTGATGGTGGGCAGGCCGCTTTTTAGCCTCCTCCACTTGGTTCCACCGTCGAAGGTTACAAAGAGGCCAAAATCGGTTCCGGCAAACAATAACTCGGGTTTTCCATGGTCCTGCTCGATGGCATAAACGGCTCCCGAAGGCAGGTCTCCACTGATGCTGACCCATGTTTTACCCTTGTCGGTACTCTTGTATATGTAAGGGGTGAAATCGCCGCTTTTGTGATTGTTAAATGCCGCGTAAACCACATTGACATCATGCTTGTCGGCAATCAGATCGTAAACATAGGTATACTCCGGCACGCCTGGAAACCGGTTGATCTGCCTCCAGCTCTTTCCGTCATCCTCGGTAACACTGATTTGTCCGTCATCGGTTCCGCAATATATGAGCCCCTTCTGAAGTCTTGACTCATCCAGGGAGACTATGGCTCCATAGCGCGAAGTTGAGCCGTTCTTTGCCACGGCGGTCATGGGCCACACCTTGCCCATAACGTGAAGCTGGTTGCGGTCAATGTTCTGGTCAAGATCCCCGCTGATCACCGTCCATGAATCCCCGCGATCGGTGGTTTTGAACAGCTTGTTTGCTGCAAAATAGAGGGTCTTGTGATCGTGCGGACTCACCATCAGCGGAGAATCCCAGTTCCAGTTATACTCCTTCTCATCTCTCAGCTCTTTGGGTTGTATTGAGCGAGACTCACCGCTTTTGCGGTCAAACCTTACCAGGTTGCCATGCTGTGACTGAGAGTAGATGATATTGGGATCCGTTGGATCGGCAACCGCCTCAAAGCCGTCGCCCGACACGGTAACAAACCAGTCTGAGGATACAATGCCATGATTGCTTTGGGTTTGTGACGGCCCAACCAGGGTATAGTTGTCTTGCGTACCTCCCATAATATTGTAGAAGGGCCAGGCATTGTCAACGCTCACCTTATAGAACTGTGTAATCGGAAGGTTGGTGGATAAACGCCAGGTCTTGCCCCTGTCAAAGGTTTCATACAATCCCCCGTCAGACCCCTCCATGTGATGCAACGTATTATTGGGATTGATCCAGAGACAGTGATTATCAATGTGTTTGGCAGCTTCTCCACGGTTTGAGAAGGTGCGGCCTCCATCCTCAGAGACTTGGGTATAAACATCCATCAGATAAACCCGGTTCTCATTCTTGGGATCTGCAATCACCTCCTGGTAATAATTACCACTGGTCACCGCATTGCTCATTTTCTCCCATGAGGCTCCACGGTTGGTGCTGCGGTAAAAACCACCTCCTCCCTGGGCTTCCACCACGGCATAAATAATCTCCGGGTTGGCCGGTGACATGGCCATTCCGATCCTGCCCTTATCTCCTCCGGGCAAACCGCGGTTGATCTTCTCCCAGGTTTTTCCGGCATCTGTCGATTTGTAAATTCCCGACTCCGGACCACCACCCACGTAGGTCCACTGCCTGCGCTGCCGCTGATGGGCAGGGGCATAAATCACATCAGGGTTGCGCGGGTCGAGGTGAACCTCATTGATCCCGGTGTGCTCGCTGACAAAAAGCACCCGCTCCCAATTCTTGCCACCATCGGTGGTTTTGTAGAGTCCCCTCTCTCCGCCTGAACTCCAGACAGGACCGTAAGCAGCCACATAAACAACATCCGGATTGCGAGGATCCACCTTGATCATCCCGATGTGCTCTGATTTTTTGAGTCCCATGTTCTTCCAGGATGCTCCGCCGTCGACCGACTTGTACACCCCGTCACCATAGGCAACGCTTCGCTGGTTGTTGTTCTCACCGGTACCGACCCACACCACGTTTGGATTGGTCGGATCAAGGGTAACACAACCAATGGAGAAGGAACTTTGATCATCAAAAATCGGATCAAAGGTAAGGCCGCCATTGGTGGTTTTCCATACCCCGCCAGAAGCAACTCCAACATAAAACTCGCTGAAATTCTCAGGATTGACGGCCAGATCAGAGATTCTGCCGGAGGTCAGCGCAGGCCCCACTCCTCTGAATTTAAACACATTCAGCGACACATCGGCCAAAGGATCCCTGGCCTCTTTTTTCTCGTCGCCATCCTTTGCAGCCCTCTTCTGTGCTGTGACAGGAGGTACGGCTACTGCGGCAACCAACATCCAGATAAAAAAAATGCGGATAAATGATTTCATTTTCAGTTTAGTTTTAATACTGGCTGAAAGTTAGCAACTCGGCAAAGGAAACCAAATGTTGAACAACAATTTGTATCTTCAACCTGACACTGATGCTAAAGAATATGAATGGTTATGAAAGGATCTCCGCAGCGCTCAGGGGCGAAAAACCCGACCGCGTTCCCGTTATGCTCCATAATTTCCTGCATGCCGCCCGGGAAGCAGGATTTACCATGCGCCAATTCCGCGAAAATCCTGAAAACATCGCTCAGTCTTTCATTCGTTCAGTGGAAAAATATGGGTATGACGGAATCATGATCGACGTCGATACCGTTACCCTGGCCGGCGCACTGGGAGTCGCCATTGATTTCCCTGAACTTGATCCCGCGCGCTCGCACAACGGACTGATCACAAATCTCTCATCAGACCTCGGGCTTATTCAGCAAAATATTGAGAACTACCGGCCCCTGCAAATATGGCTCGAATCGGTAAGGCTGCTGAAGGAGCATTTCGGCGATGAAATCTACATCCGGGGCAATTGCGACCAGGCCTCATTTACCCTGGCCAGCCTCGTCAGAGGTACCCAAAACTGGCTCACCGACCTCTTTCTCGAATCCCCTGATCAGCTGCAACAATTGCTTGAAATCTGCACCGCCGCCAGCTGCCGTTTTATATCTCTGATGGCGCAGACCGGTGCCCATATGGTCTCAAACGGCGACAGCGCCTCAGGTTCAGACATGATCTCCCCGGATTTGTACCGGGAGTTTGCCCTGCCCTATCAGCAGCGAATAGCGGCCCATGCCCACGGGCTCGGTTTGCCCTGGATCCTGCACATCTGTGGAAATACCGAACCGATCCTGCAGGATATGATCGCCACCGGGGCAGACGGACTCGAACTCGACTACAAAACCGATGCCCGGCTGGCCCATGACCTGATGAAAGGCCAAACCGTATTTGTCGGCAACATCGATCCCAGCGGGGTCATTGCCCTTGGCAGTGCAGCCCTGGTAAGGCAAAAATGCAACGAACTTCTCTCCATTTTCTCTGACACCCCCCGCTTCATACTTAACGCCGGTTGCGCCATTCCGGCCGAAACGCCCGAAGCCAATATTTTTGCCATGATGGAGTGTGTGAAAAATAACACACAAAATGGCTAATGGGTTGCAACAAGTAACTGGGGCAATCCCCTATCTTGTCAAAAACCCGCAACATGAAAACCCAGGCCACTCTTTTCTTCATCCTATGCTGCCTCTGGCTTACAGCCTGTACCACTGAAGAACCCCGGGAGGGGCAGTTTCTTGAATCCCGACTGATCTCGGATGTTAAGACAAGTCTGCTCGAGAAATTCGGAGAGGCAGATTCTATAAGAATAACCAGGGGGGTCGACTGTGCCGCGGCCATCTGGATCAAATCCGACGGTGACGCCGATCAATTCAGGGATTTCTGCATGAAGCAATTCGTACCGTCGGGAGCAGATCTTGATTTGGTGTTTTCAATCCTCGAGCAGCAATATGAGGTCCTGAACGGCCATCTCCGCGAGATCAACCTGCAGTTCGATTATCCTGTGGTTACCCATCAGAGAACCCTGACGGGAATCGACCGCATCTTCAGCAAGACAAAACCATCAGTCGATCCCTATGCCAGCAAGCTGGCCTTTGCCGTAGCCCTGAACTTTCCGCATTATTCCCAGGATGAAAAGGAGGTACTGGGCAAAGAGTGGAGCCGCAAGGAGTGGGCAATGGTAAGAATGGGTGACCTCTTCAGCGACAGACCCGATCCTGAAAAGAAGATCGAACCACTGACCGAGCCTGAAGAGCTGAGAGAATACCACACCCTGTACATCCTCTCAATGGATCACATCCTCTCCCCTGAAATGGAAATACTCTTCCCGGAGGGAACAAGGTTGAACTGTCACAACGGACTGCGAGACGAAATTAAAGGATTGTATACCCGCCAGAATTCTCTCGAAAGACAGCGCATGATCAACCAGATCATGATGCATGTGATACATCAGTCGATTCCGGTCTGCATGATCGGAGAGACCCAACTGTACTGGAAACCTGACTCCAACGAGGTATTTAAGAAGGAGAACGGACAGTGGATCAAAACCGAATTTGAACCGGAGGCCGACAAACGCTACCGGTACCTCCACTACCGGATGAATTCAAAACTGAACGATGACCTGAAATACGCAGAGGGATCAGACTACCTGAGCCGAACTTTTGAACAGCGTCAGTTAAGCAAGGAGCGGGTCGTCGAACTGCTTGAATCGGTGGTGGGTGCCCCCGAAAGGCTTGAGGTGGCAGAAATACTGAAAGAGCGACTGGGCAGGGATCTCGAACCATTCGATATCTGGTATCCCGGTTTTCAGGGACAGTCAAACTACAATATGGACGAACTTGACCGCATCATCAGGGAGAAATATCCAACTCCGGCGGCCTTTCAGCAGGATTTGCCAAATATCCTGAGGAGATTGGGCTTTGCCGACTCAATGGCTCAATTCCTTGGCGAACGGGTGGTGGTGGATCCCCTGCCCTCCGCGGGGCATGCCAACGGACCGCAGATGCGTGGAGCCAAGGCTCACCTCAGAACGCGGTTTGAACCTTACGGACTGAATTACAAAGGATACAGGATCGGGATGCATGAAGTGGGGCATACCATAGAACAAAATGTTGCCATCAATTTCACCGACCATTACTTTCTTAAGGGTATCCCAAGCAGCTCTTTTACCGAGTGCATGGCAGATCTGATCGCATACCGGGATGTGGTTGGACTGGGAGTAAGCAGGGGGTATTCAACAGAAGAGCGGCAGCTGAATGCCCTGGCAGCCTTTTGGTTTGTGTGCGAACTGGGCTCTGTGGCCCTGCATGAAATATTGGTCTGGGAGTGGTTCTATGCCAATCCGGGGGCCACGGTTGAAGAGCTGAAAAAAGCAACCCTTGATCTGGCCAAAGAGCTCTGGAACAAGTATTTCGCAGAAATCTACGGAGTCAGGGATGTAGAATTGCTGGCCATTTACAATCATTTTCTGGATGCTGCCCTCTATCTGCACAATTATCCCCTCGGAAACATCATCCTGATGCAGCTGGAGGAGTATTTTGAAGGACGGGATTTTGCCAGTGAAATGGTGCGAATGTGTGCCATCGGAAACCTGACCCCCGATCTTTGGATGCAACAGGCAACCGGTGAGGCGCTCAGTTCAGAGCCGATGCTGAGAGCGGTGAGAAAAGCACTGGGGAACAGTTTACAATAGGTTACAAAAGGTTGCAACAGGTTGCAAGAGGTTACGGGAGGTTACAGCAGGTTGTAAGGGTGATGCGTTAGATGGTATTTCCCTTTTGCAGGTATGTCGGATTACACATCCAGGGAGCCAATTCAACCTTTTCATCCTGAAGATAGCAGGGATTCTGCATCCACTCCTCCATCTCAATGGACGGCTGATCAGTCTGAAAATAGCCTTCATCCGTCATCCAGTTTTCCATTTCGATCTTCTCTGCATCCAGATAGTGAATGTTATCCATCCATTCTTCCATTCTTAAGACACGAACCCTTGCCTCAAGAATGGTTGATTTTATGGAGATCACTTCGGATATGGATTCAGGGCTGAATGACTGGTAGGCGTAAAGTCGGCGAACCTGGTTGGCCTGGGCGTTAAGGCTGAGGGGTAGTACCATCAGTCCCACCAGGGTGATCAGGGTCATTTGAATGTTTTTGGCTGATTTCATCGTTCGTCCTCCTGATTACATTTTGGTTTCTAATTATTAGACGAGATAATACGGGATCTGTTGCACTATCCTTTGTTAAAGATTGTGAAGAATCAGGGGTTTTTGGTTAATGACGTGTTAAAGGGAGGAAAATGGAATAACTTTGAATCTGACATACGCAGAAAACATGAAAAAGCCCGCTCTGCTTCGTTCCATTCTCCTGACTATGGTGATATGGGCCAATTACTCTGGAATTACCCAGGAATACAGCCGTTACGAAATCCTTGATTTAGCGCGGAATACCGTGGAAAGCCTCTTCCCTGTCGACATTAAGGTTCAAGCCCTTACAATCACTCTGATACCGGAAACCGGCGTTAACAGGCCTTACCACGTTTGCCAGCTATCTGATACAGGCTTTGTGCTGGTGTCGAAAAAACAAAGAAGTCAACCGGTTTTGGCCTTTTCATGGACAAAACCCTATCCCTGTGAGGAGGAGTCTACCGACCCATTTATCATCTCCTTTATCAATCGAATGACTGAATACCTTGACAACGAATACATTGTTCCTCACAAATCTGTCGCAATCCCTGCCAGCCTGCAATTCCCCCCTATTGGAGCACTTATCTCAACGCAGTGGAAACACGACAATCTGTTTGGGGCCCAGTTTCCCTCCCAGTCTCTTGACAATGCATCTGCCGTGATTGCCATGGGACAGCTATTCAGGTATTGGGGGTTCCCCTCAACCGGACAAGGAGAGTATTGCTACAATCACATGTTTGATGGAGAAATATGCCTCAATTTCAGCAGCCGGATCTTTGAATTTGATCAGATGCATGCCACAATAGGCAATATTCACGCTGCATCACTGCTTTACTGCATGGCTGTAGCCTGCCACCTGCAGCCAACAGGAGCCTCTCTGAACACATTCATACATACCTTGCCGGTTCATTTCGGCTATAGTAAGAACATGAGAAAGGTCAGCACTTATGAGCCCAATCTGAAAGAGGTTGTACTGCATCAGTTGGCTCTGAGAAGGCCAGTCCCTGCCGAATGGAGCGGTTTCTCTTTTCTGATAGATGGTTACCTCGCACTCAATTACTTTCATCTTAATATGGGGAGGGGTGGACTTCTCGATGGTTATTATGACCTTGACTTTCCAAACCTGACTACAACTGAAAGACACCTGCTGACTGGCATTTACGTAAACTATCATCCTGAATCCAGACTGCCCGCCCCGGTTAATCTTTCGATGGCCACCACGGGCAATCAGCTTCGCATCGGATGGGAAATCAACCTGCCTGATTCATTAAAACCGCATCTGAAGCAATTCATCATACTTAAGGACGGAATAACCAGAATTACTCAAACCAGTGAATTGTTCGCGGTCATTGATTCAGCTGATTTGAGTCCGAGCGGATTTGTTCACTGCATCGCCGACTTTGGCGAAAGAGGAGCATCTGAACTCAGTGCACCCATTAGATACCTTACCGACAATACCCCTGCAAATATTCAGAGCCAGCAACTCAGAAACGCCATCAATATCATTCTGGGCTATGGAGCTGACCTATATCGTCAACCTTTAAGGGGAGAATTGGAGATGATAAAAGAGTTGCAGGTGGATTTTGCTGACCTTCGCGGTCTTGAACAATTGACCGAGCTAAATCACCTGCGAGCGGTCGGATCTGAGATCCGGAACCTGCCAGCCGGGAATTACCTTAGAAAGTTGAAAACATTGTGGTTTCTTGACTGCACACAACTTGACCAATCCATTTTTCAGGAAACCAACGGACTCCTCGAAATAACGGGACGACAGGGATTACCCCATGATTTCTATGACCTCAGACACAATTCCGATGTCAGGTCCGTCATCATGTCTAACCATGATGAACTTGACAATCAGTTGACCGACTTGTACAGGTTTGACAAGTATTTCACGAAGGTCGAAAACCTTGATCTTTATCACTCCAAAGAACCCGGAATGCTTGACCCCTGTTATATCAGCATCGAATCCTGGACCGATTTCATACCGAACATTGCAGCCAATCAGCAGCTCTTGGTTAAAACCACCCCGTCAGTTTTCGTTCCCTGTTACCCGTTCCCCCCAAGAGACACCAACATGACACCGGTGAATGAGATTTCATGGTACTCCAATCCTGATGGCCAAGCAGGAGTTTTCTACAATGTTTTCATCGGAGAAAAACGCAATCAACTTGACCTCAAAGGGGTATTTATCAATGAACCCAGTTTTGATTTTGATTTCGCCCCCAACAAGGATTACTATTGGCGGGTTGAGGCCTACCATCGCGACACAACCTATTTTTCAGGTCTTTTTCACTTCAGCACCTATGAGAAGCTTCCCGTTCCCTGGACAGAAAACTTCGACGGTTATTTCGAAGAGGCTGAGATAAACGAACACTCAACATTCTGGGAAAGCCTTGACCAGTCACTTACAGCCAGAGCGATCACCACCAGGGAGATCAAGAGAGGTGGGTTTTATTCACTCAAACTTGTCCCGCAAAGCGATGCAGCCCTGTTGGTTGATATTCATAATGACAACCCCGTTTTTTTGGATTTTTATGTGCTTAACACAACCGGGAACTTGAAAATCGAACTTTTGCAGGCAGATGCTTCAGGCAATAATGCGGTCAATACATATATCCGCATGTCGGGCAACCAGCAGGGAACCCTGGTGACATCGCAGGCAAGCTCCGATTTCACCTACCTGCCTGACGAGTGGAACCGTCTGCAAATTCAGGTGAACCATTTGCAGGGTACCGCATCCCTGATGGTCAACAATATGATGGTGAAGGAGTGGAACTGGAGTACAGCCATGACCGGAGCGGAAAACAGAAATCCTTTGAAAGGCATCAGGTTTTTTAACGAAGCAAACCCTGCGACTGGTTCGGCATATCTGGATGACTTCAGAATCTTTGACAGCAGCGAAACCTTTGTTGACAACCTGTCGTCTGATCCGACAAGGGTTTTGTTTATACCTGCCAGCAACCAATTACTGATTACCCACATTGATCCCGACAGGATTAAGCTCCTCACCCTTGTGGATATGGCCGGTCGTGAACACATCAGAGTGACAAATCCGGGTAGTCAACCCATTCAGATTTCATCAGGTATGCCTGATGGGATCTACCTTGTAAAACTCGAATTCAATCAATCCGCTCCGGTCTTTCATAGAATTGCCATTTTCAGATGATCCGATCTAACAAAACAACCAATTTGGGGTTCAGAACAGTACTGCTGGCAATCTCCATCGCGACGGCAATTGGGTTCAAT
>CAYGOU010000114.1:0-9197 GCA_964351455.1 uncultured Porphyromonadaceae bacterium | reverse complement strand
GGCCTCCAAATCTCTTGTAATCGAGGTTTTGGTCATATTCCCGTTCAGCCAGCACCAAAAGGCACCGGGCCGGTATGACCCCGAGGGATCAGCAAATTCGGCTGACAAATTCTGGATGCTGTTCACCTCTTTACCGGATTTATTGTTTTCCGGAGCATTCGAGCAAGCCGACATCAGCAGGCTCAAAACGATCAAAATTTTTATGTGCATATAGGTTTGTAATTAGTTGCCGGATGAAATATTTCTCTGCAATTTCAATTCTGCCTCCCTGATGATCCTGACCTTTGCCATTTCCGTTGCCTCTTTTCGTAAATTTTTCAGATAGGCTCTGTGGGCTGCATATTCATCAGGTAACCAGGGTGCCTCGGGATAGTCCCAATCGTCAGACCGGAACAGGGGAACGGGAATGAGCGGGCACTCCGAATTAACAAGATTCCCCAGCGGGTTTCGGGCCCAGGCATACCGCACTTCAACCGGATTGGCTACCAGGTTCGTCATTACCTCGATCCTCTTTCTATCATCAACCGGCTTCCCATTTTCGTCCGTCGTTTTCATATAAACCGCTGTTGCAGGGTAGAAATGTCGATCGCTCCCGGCAATGGAAAAACCTTCGATCGGACGGTCATCTGAAGATTTCACTGCCTTGCTGAATGTGACGATAATCCTGTCGCTCAGCCGTTCAATACCGCTACAAACCATTGGTTCCCATGCCAGATCAAATCCATACTGCGTCGATAAGGCCCATCGGGCAATTCTTTCAGCCGCTTCCACTTTCTTCTGCGGATGGTACCAGTTCACTTGCTGATCGGCCGAACAAACATAGCCAATGTTGGGCAGGTCGGTGAAGGCTTTGAATTGGGCTTCCCTTATGCTGGGTGCGGGATCAATCATTCTGAGTTCGTAATTTTCGAGGGTCTGAGGCTCCCCGCCAGCGCTAAACTCGATAATGCCAAACGGTAAGTTTCTGTCATTAAAGGTGTTCCTCCAGTCGGCTATCAGTGTCTTGAAATTTAATTCATACAGTTTCGGACGCGAATCCTCCAGTGCATTGTTGTAGCCATGATGAAAAATAATCCCTTTCACAGTGAGACCGGCGATCACGGCAACCATCCCGGTATACGACGATCCCGGGAAATTTCTGTCGAACGCGGGATTGGGAGATGGCCCGGCCGGATCCCAGGCAACAACCTTCTCATTCCATTGTTTTAGTAATAAACTGTTTTCAGGCATAGCGGCCAATGTTTCCGGAGTGAGCCATGCTTCAACTGTGGTTCCGCCCACCGATACATCAATCAATCCGATAGGAACCTGACTGGCCATGTAGAGCCGCCGGCCGAAAATGTATCCCATTCCGGAAAAGGTAGGCACAACATCAGGTGAGCAAATAAACCAGTACCCCTTTTTATCATATCGGTCATACCAGCCGTCGTATTCATTGATGCGGTCAAAGTCCTTTTTCGGCGGCAGATTTGCTGAACTGGGGATGGTCATCAATCGAATATTGGGCAAATTGGCCGACAATATCTCCACGTCGCCATGGAAAATGCGGGCGAGATCAAACTCCATGTTGCTCTGCCCCCCTAGCACCCATAAATCTCCAACCACCACGTTGGTGAATAGTACGGAATTGTCTTTACCCGTCACTTTCATCTCCCCCGGTTGGACGTTTGCAGGCATGGGATCGAGATAAACAGACCACTCCCCCTGCTGGTTGGCAACGGTGGATTTTTCCTGTCCCCCGAATTCGACTTTAACCTTTTCCTGCGGATCTGCGGTTCCCCATATTTTCACCGGCTTTTCGCGCTGCAACACCATATTGCTATCAAAAATGCGGGCGGGGCGAACCTCCGCGTGAAGCATCTGAAAAGAAAAGGAAATCAGAAGGAGAAGAACGACATGAATATGAATTCTCATTCGTTTACAGTTTGTTATTTCACAAAAATTTTACCGAATAGGTTTTTACTGCCGGACCATTGGCCCATCCGCTGAAGTCGAGCTGAACCCCTCCCATGATGAATTTGGGTGTCTCGGTGGCATACTCGGTATCACGCCACCAACCCAGTCCGCCTTCAACATCCGTATAGATCTTCTCAACCGGCAATTCACCATCATTACGGGGAAACATCCAGGTGCCAAAGAGGCCCGACTGAAAGCTCCTGCCCGGATATTGTTTCACCAATGGCCAGGCAGCCGCATACATTGAGTACCCTGCATTAAAGGTTGTATCAACTTTTTCAACCTTCGTAATCATGTACCCGCCGACATTACCGTTCCTCATCGACTTATCAGCAAAATTTTGTGTATAGACAGGATATGCAAACACACCCAACAAGAGATAAACGATAAATGCTTTTTGCTTCTTTTTCATATTATAATGCTTTAACCTGATACCTTACTTTCTCTTCATTTACCAAAGTCACCATCAACTTTCACCATAACGGACTGCACCAGACTCACCGGTCCCAGAAGACCAGCCGGCTGAACCACCCAGTAATTGGGTTCGGTCCGGTATCCGTGTGTTTTAATATTCGTTTTTGTAAACCGTTCATCTTCGGGCAATTCATTGTCGCCGGCGAGGCGATTGCACCACAGATTCATCACTTCAATCTTCAAGTCATTGGCACCGGCTTTGACCAGCTCAGAAACATCAACCCTGAAGGGTGGCTTCCATATTATTCCTGCCGATTTTCCATTGACAAAAACCTCTGCCACCTCCCTCACGTCGCCCAGATCAATATGAATCCTTCTGCCTGAAACCAGCCAATCCGCCGGGACCTCGATTGTTTTCGTGTAAAATCCTGCACCGGAATAGTATTTAATACCCTGATTTTCATGTTCCGACCAGGATATCAGCTCCGGGAAAATCATTTCGGCAGGAGCTCCCCAGTCCGGATCAAAAGTTACTTTCCATTCGCCTCTTACCTCAATCGGTTCCGCCAGATCTTTCAGTTCAAACTTCTTTTCCTGTCCCTTTTTATTCTTCAACTCGTAGGCACCGTTATGCCAGCATTCAAATGCGACGGATTCCATATGGCTTTCGGTGCCAAAAACAACAAACACAGAGGCGCCCGGAGCCAGGTCGAGCCTAACCATCGTTCCATCACCTTGCTCATTATAAATAAAGGCTGGCTCCATACTTCCTTCGGTGGGGTCCCAAAACGAGGGATTTGACCCCTTAACCCGGAACATACAATCAGCACTGATTTGTTTAAGCGATTTATTTCTGACAAAGTATATTTCTGAATTTTCTGTCTGTCGGTGAATGTAGTCAAGGTCCGGGTCAAGTTCTTTATCCAGACAGAAAAAATCAGGACCAACAGACTCCATATCAAGCCATTCCCTTGCACTGTATCCCCACACCACTTTGCCCTTGCCATACCTGTTTTGTTTCACGGTTGTGCCGTTACAAGGTCCCCACATCTTATCTGCCAAAGCCTGCAATTCAGCTTTTCTTGATTCATAATCCTGCATACCCGGCACATCCCGGCATTTTGGGCCAATAATGGTAGCTCCGGCGGATACAAGTTTCTCAAGTTTCTGCAGCACCTCTAATTGCATATGTTCCTGATCGGGGAGTACCAGAACCCGGTATGACATTCCGTCGGAGAATCGTAACCGTCCATTGTCAAAGGACATGCGATTCAGTATCACATCGCTGTTAACAACATCATAATCATAGCCTTTCCCAAGGCCTTCGAGCAATGGCTTTTCTGGCACATTTGCAAATAGTGGCCAGAAGTTCGGAGCCTGGTCGCCATAGTAATAGGCCACATCAGCAACAAACAAACCCTGTTGCAGCATATGGCAACAACGGGCCAGGTAATCCATAAAAGGCCTGGCCTTCGACCACCACACCACGCGGGGATTCATGTCCACGCCAGCGTGATAGCTGCGGCCGGGAAACCCAAATTCATCCGGAGAATTGGAAAAACCATGATAGGTAATGTGATTCAGACCTTCACAAAATGCCCGGTCAACATACTGTTTCCGAACGAAGGGACTGTCTTTCCAGCGCCACCAGGTGGTCCAGGATTCAGCGTCAACCAGTGGTTTTCCATAAATATGAGCTGCGCAGGCTATCTCCTTAACCAGGAATATATTATTCCTGTTTCTGATCCAAAATTCCCCGCGGGGTATATCCACGTTTCCAAGAGCTTTTAATGCGTCAACCGGACAGGTATTCCAGATTGGCGGTCCGGGACCACCCGCTTCGCCAGCCAATTGCAGCCCATATTCGGCACATATTTCACTTCCTGTGGTATAATGACTGAATATCAGGAGATCACTTACGGATTTGTTGAAATCGTATCTAAAACGCTCACTAGTCTCTTTACTCCCGATCGTCCAGCCCGAAAGGACCGGAAGCCACCCAATCGGATCATATCCGTGATCTTTCATGAACCATTCACCGAACTTCGTAGTCCATTGAATTCCCTCATGGAGCTCCATGCTGTCAACATCAAGCGTTTTAAGCGGCATATCAGGATCCCCCCCTTTTTTAATTCCAAGTTTGTCGAGGATATACCTGAAATGAAAACGGGTAGCCTCGGGATCCAGAAAATCAATGAAAGGGCCTTTTGAATTCGGACTGGCGGCGATTAGCTGCTGACCATTATTGGTACACACATACCTGATAACCTGCCACTTGCCTGCAGGTGGTGTCCAGCTAAGCTCACCATCTGAAAAGTAGTCCGTAAGATTAATCACCTCAGAAAGATCTGAAATGACTTTATCCTCAGTGTCGGGCCAGGCCAGAATCGCAACATCGATATACCATTCCGGCAATCCATGATCTCCTTTAGGACATTCGGCCGGAACTTCAGGAAATGGAAGTTTATGTTTTATCCGGCTGGAGCCCTCAACCACTAAAGAGGAATAGAACAGATTCTTACTCGCCAATGCAGGAGGCACCCACGGACCGCCGGCATTCCACCCGCTGGAAGTTATTAATCCCAAATCAAGGTCTAAACGCTTTGCTTCTCTCAAAGCATGGTGAATGGCTGCTACCGATTCTTTACCCAAAAAAGGCGGGCCGGCAGGAACAAATCCGTTTGGATTTATCATTGCTTCTGTATCCCATATTTGGAGGCCGCCAAGTCCCTTAGCTTTTGCCTCCTCAAGATCGCGGGTTAAACTCTCCGGCCTGACATCCCCATTTAACCAGTTCCAGTACGCTTTTGGCCGGGCTGTATTCCCGGGATCAGCAAATCCTCTGGAAAGATCAGATTCCTGGGCTGTGCCACTCCCGACAAATGAGATCAAAGCCAGTAGAAGCAGGGTAATATTTTTCACTGTCTGTATATAATTTATCACACCCTGTAAATCAAGGTATAATAGTGATTTTAACCGGCGTCATTTCTTTTAAAGGAATGTATATTACCAAGTCATCTCCCTGGAGATGATGGTTAATTCCGACTTTGACAGTTCGGTTTTCTTTACCGTTGACAAGTATCCTTGCCCCGTTTGAATTCCAGTATTTAACGAGAATGGCCGGATTTATCACTGGCGAATCTTTGCTGCCCTTAAGAGTAAGCTCCACCTTTCCGGCTTTGGAATTGTTTTTTTCCAGCTGGTAACATCTCTGTGCTCTATCGAATCCTTTAGAGGTGAATCCATTACCGGTAACAGAGAGCTCGGGAGCATAGGCCCACGAACGGCCGAACCGTATCAGTTCGGTCATATTCATGTCATTCATCCCGTACAGGCCAATCCAGTACAGACGATTTCCGTCCTCGTGAATAATCGGATCGGAGCAGGGTGAACTCATGAAATGCGTCGGGCGGTCGGTTGTCTTTGCCCATCGTCCGTCGCTGCGGGCCTGATTGACGGGGAAATGGTTATATCCGCCGCCGATCCATCTCACCCACATATCGTTACCCGGTTCAAAACAGATATAAGGCTTGTTCTGCGATTTGAAATTATACTGCTGAATGGTATATTTCCCGGTCCAACCAACCGGCCGAACCGGAGGATCTATTGAAACGGTTTTTATATTGAAATCATAATCGGCAACTGACACATAGCTGTTTTCAAGAAGGTCATCGCTACGCTGTCCGGGCTTGGTGAAAGGCAGTGATTCCTGATACTGAATTGCATTGCCGGTAGTCCCCTTATTCCACGATACTTTTCGGATGGCAGATCCATCGGGATAGATGTAATAGTATTCATCCACCCAGCACTCCCAGCCGGTTTTGGGATCGGGCATCCAGGTGTGATCGTATGAGCTGACGAGGGCATAACGCCAGTGAACCACCGCTCTGGCATCACTGTTTTCGATGATCCTGACATGCGAAAAACGGCAATGCCGGTCCTGCATATGTTCGAAACATCCCTCGATGTCATTTTCTCCGTTACCCCAGGTTTCCAGGCTTTGATCGGCCATCCAGTTTTCGTTTTCAGATACCCAGGCTGGTCCGTAACGGGCCCCTCTCCAGAAAATCAACTTCGTTGGGTTTTTGTCAAAGCATACCACGATATCGGGATCCTGGTCAACCGGCCAGAGATTATCCCAGCCGGGGTAATATTTCAGGTTGGTATAGAAAGCGCCAAAACGACCCGGATTATTTTCAATTGTTGGTAGTCTGCGAGGTTGAATATCAGGCACACCAGCCTGATATTTTAAATAATCGTCTTTAATCCGTTCGGCGGTTAGTGCCACATCAAACACGGCTATTTCATCAATAATTCCATCCAATCCGAAGTATGCCTCAACGGTTCCCCAGGTCCTGATTGTATTGGATGGCCTTCCGGGAACGGTTACCATTCCAATGACACAACTGGTTTTTGCAGGGAATGTTAACGAGCCTGTGATCTCCACTTTGGAAACCTGCTCACCGTTAACATAAAGTGCCATTTCTTTCTGCGCCGTATATACAGCCGCGATGTGCATCCATTTTCTGAGTGGCATGGTCTCATTGGCACTGGTACAGGCTATCCACTGTTCGCTGATGGCCGTTTCAAAGGAAACCTGTCCGTACGGGCCTATCAGGAGGCGGTATCCCTTTACTTCGACAGATTCGGTGGTGATCAACGGACACCAGTTCAGCGGATATTCCCCCAGAGCGACCCATGCTTCAATGGTAAAAGCATCACCAGGTTTCTTAATATCCTTTCCATTGCGGATTACCCTGGTGGTAAATCCATCCAGGCGTAATCCCTTTCCGGCTACCCCCTCGACCCATTCAAAATTCCCTTCGATGGTATCTGAAATATTGGCAGATGCTTCAATCGAAATCCGGTCCTTTATAGTTTCAAAATCCCATTTCATGACAGGGGACTGGGCCATGCTTGAAAAGGGTGCGAAGAGCGTATTCAGAATCAAGATTATCAGAAGATTGTAAATATATTTCATTGGAGAACCGTTTTAAATCTATTTTTTAGAATCGACAGGGACTGGTTTCGGACATCTTTTCTGATGATTGCACGTTATTCCACTCTTAATCTAATAATAGCAATGGGTTGGTCCTGCGGCCGACCGGGAAGTGCGGGCTCCCAAAGTTTATCAAAAAGGCAGCTGAATGCTCTTCTCAGCAAGAGTGTAAGCACGTTTTGCCCCCTCCTGTCCCAGTGCAGCCATATTATTTGATTAAGGTCACCGGCCCCAGCAGCCCGGCCGTCTGAATCCTGAACGGTTCATCACCGCCCGGCCATACCTCTGATTTCATATAAGACTGATTGGTTTTGCAGTACCGGTCTTTCGGGTCCGATAACATATCTCCCGTCAATCTGTTAATCCATAAGTTCACGATTTCGACCTTCAGATCATTTTCTCCGGATTTTATGAATTGGCTGATATCAGTCCGATAGGGCTTCTTCCACAATATCCCCGCGGATTGCCCATTGATGAAAACCTCGGCAACATCCCGCACCTCTCCCAAATCAAGCAACATTCCATTTTTTACCGCTTTTTCATCTGCCTGGAATGAATTCTGATAGGTCGCGGTGCCTGAAAAGTATTTGATTCCCTGATCGTCTGATTCCGTCCAGGAAATCAGCCGGTCGAATACCACCGTTGGAGGCGCTCCCCAATTTGGCGGGAATTCTACCGTCCAGGGTCCGGAAATTTCAGTCACAGCTGTAGCGATCTTATTATCAGCAAATACGGTAAGATTCCTTCGCTTAGTCTTGTTGAAAACAACAAACACGGAACCGTGAGCAGGCAACTCGATCTCCACACTGATCCCCGTTTTTTCTTTGGTAAAATCTGCTACACGCATCGCCGTTCCGGTTGATGCATCCCATAACTCCGGATATTTTCCCGAAACCCGGAACTTGCACACCCCTTTTACCGGCTCCGCCCGGTCGTTTCTTAAGAAATATATTTCACCGATATCAGCCGTGCGGTGGATGTAATCAATTCCCAGATTACCGGTAAAGCTGAAGTCGGGTTGTATACCCTTCCTGCTCAGAACTTCATCGGCTGTTAATCTGCATATAACCTGACCTTCACCGTAACTGTTTTCAAAAATGGTTTTGCCGTCTGCCGCTCCCCACATCTCACCTGCAAGTTGATCAAGGACAACGTTTTCCTGTTCCCAATTATTCAAACCGGGAACTGTTGTTGGCCGTGGACCCACCACGGTGGCACCGCCTTTTACCAGTTCGCCGATTTTTTTCAACACCTCCAGTGGCATATGAACCTGATCCGGCAGCAGCATGATGGCATAACTCATCCCATCGGGCAAAACAAGGCGGCCATCTTTAACCGACATCCTGTTCAGGATAACATCGGAGTTGATCACGTCAAAATCATAGCCATTTCCCAGCCCTTTGAGTCTGGGCTTTTCTGGAACATCATGGAAGAAAGGGAAGAAATTTGGGGCCTGATCGCCGTAAAAATAGCACACATCACCCACAAACAACCCCTGCTGCAGCAGATAGCTGCACCGGGCAAGATAATCGATGAATGGTTTCGATTTTTCCCACCAGGTGGTACCCGGATTCATGTCGTACCCGGCATGGTAGGTTCGGCCCGGCAATCCGTCTTCGGGATTTGTACTGGCAAAAGTATGGAAGGTGATGTTATTCAATCCCTCGCAAAATGCCCTGTCTACCAATTTTTTAATATCAAACGGAGAATCTTTCCACCTTCTCCAGGTGGTAAACGATTCGGCATCAACGATTTTCTGACCGTAAATATGGGCGGCGCTTGAAACCTCCTTGATCAGGAACATATTGCGGTGCTTGATCCAGAATTC
>CAYGOU010000113.1:0-9201 GCA_964351455.1 uncultured Porphyromonadaceae bacterium | reverse complement strand
CTCATTTACATATTAATGCTATCGTTGCTGTTTGCCGGAAAAACAAGCGCCCAGCAGCAAGTATGCATGACTGATACGGTTAAGCTCCACCTTTCATCCTTCCGTGGTCAAATTTCCTGGCAAACTTCAATCAATGGGACAGATTTCTCAGATCTCGCTGGTGAGGCGAAAAACACGCTGACCTTTGTTGCTGATTCACAGGGATTCTACCGTGCTGTAATTCTGGAAGGAAGCTGTGCGCCGGTTTATTCGGGAGTAATAGAACTGATACCGGTTCAACCACCGGTTGTTACCCTGCGAATCCTCGACAGCATTTGCATCAGTGAGAGTGCCTTTATCCTGGATGGAGGTTATCCTGCCGGTGGAAGTTACAGTGGCACAGGTGTCGGCGACGGGAAATTTAATCCTTGGTTGGCTGGCCCCGGAGAGCATCAGGTGATTTACCATTATGAAGATACTGCCTCTGGATGTAAGGGCATTGCTGCTGATTGGATTCGGGTGATTCCGATGCCGGATTCAGCCAATGCCGGAGATGACCTTACAGACCTGGAGGGTGATTCTGTCAGATTGAATGCACTGGCTCCTCAAACCGGGATTGGCAGCTGGATCATTGTGTCTGGAGAACACGGCAGATTGAGCGATCCTGATGATCCAAAATCGTGGTTCGTCAGAGGCGAAAACCAATACGATTACCTGCTCGAATGGAGAGTTGAAAATCCTTGTCAATCAAATTCTGACCAGGTTACAATCAATTTCCGGTATACGGATCCCTTTGCCTGTCCCGGAACGCCAACCGTTACAGATGCTGATGGCAACGTATACCCGACCGTTTTGATTGGAAACCAATGCTGGATGGCAAAAAGCCTGAATGTTGGAAGGTTTGTCCAAAGCACCCAAACCAACTCAGCTCACTCAAATATGGGCAACAATGGAATAGTTGAAAAGTACTGCTTTAACAATGACCCTGCGAATTGTGAACTCTACGGGGCTTTATATGAGTGGAATGAAGCGATGGGCTATACCGAGACTCCGGGAGTTCAGGGCATCTGTCCTGACGGATGGCACATTCCTGATAACGATGACTGGAAGGAGTTGAATGAACAGTATAAATACAACGATGCCGGAAAGTACCTGAAGGTTGGGGGCGGAAGCGGATTCGAAGGACATTTATCGGGTGATCGTCATGCCAATGGTGGTTTTGTAAGCTTCAATTCAAGTGGATTCTATTGGTCATCAAGTTCGTACGTGTACCTTCATTACAATGAGGGATACTATCGTGAACTTTGTGCCTGCAATCCTTACCTCGAAGAGGGACGTTTCAGCAAACTGACCGGGGCTAGTATCAGATGCATAAAGAATCGCGAGTGATTGCACGCATAATCGACCAACAAGAAATGGCACCTGACGTATGCAAAAATGGATGCAAAACTAGTGAGTCAGTTCTATTCTCTTGATTCTTACTGTTTCGATGGCATGCCCGCCGAGGTTAAGAAATAGCCGGTTTCCGAAAAACGAAACCTGACCGACAGGGGTTTCCAGCATATTGGTCATGAAGGCGGCTTCAATGTCAAAAGGCAAAGCCACTTCGACCTCCTTAGACAGTGACTCCAGGTTATAAATTCTCAGGATCCAGTCGTCACCCTCTTCGGCTTTCTTCAATGCGCTTAACCTGACCCCTTCGGCCTGTAAACCCACAAATGAAAACTGCATTGGAAGGAAGGCATCTGGACTGTTTTCAGACATCGAAACCAGCAGCGGGTGCTTCGACTGCAGAGCTTCCCGATATCCGTTCTGCCAGCCCGGCTTGTGAGTAAACAGACTGAAACTCATCAAATGTGTACCTGTCTGGTGATAGAGGGGGCCCAACCCATGGCAACTCTGTCTTGATGCCAGCAAAATGGGCTGAAGCATTGTGGAATTCGTCGCCAGATCTGTTGGATTCTTATAATCCCATACGGCTACATCTGAAGATAAGGTAACACCCTTAATTCCATCACTTGCGCTTATCCAATCTCCGATACCCCTTGGATGAATTTCAGGACAGGGTGTCGTATAACGTTCTCCGGCTGCATGCTGCAGTTCGTCCTTACCCACTTCCAGCACTCCAAATGGCACTTCATAATGGATTGAAGGATGATCAAGGTCTACAGGAAACGCCAGCCTGAATTCCCGGAAGGCAGTTCCATCCCAGTCGATCAATTCTGCAGTGATATCAATCCGCTTGATGGTATGAAAAATCACCCATGTGATCCGGATCAGGTTATGCTCCCATTTTGCTTCGCCACAAATCTTTATGGAAAGATCACTGTCTGAAACCACCTGCCAATTGACTTTGTGGGCTGATAAGCGGTCAAATCCCCTCATATCCGGCTGCTGGATATCGGCGAATTCTCCCGCTCCATTTCCTTCAGAATGCATCGTAAAGGGTTCTCCCCCTGAGAAAAGGTCGGGATTCCAGATTTCGCAATCCAATTCCTTATCGAAAAGAGCCTTCATCCCTCCGTCGCCGAATTCGATCCGATAGTAGCTGTTTTCAAACACCCTGCCAGGAAGAGAAAAACCTGTCCTGGCAAGTTTTTTAGATTCTCCGGGTCTGAGCAAAAAGGTTTTATAACCATTTCCAGGAACCCTTTCGGCGATGAAAACCAATGAGGCAGATTTAAGGTAACCTGAATCATGGTAAACAGGAGCTGTTGCATACTCCCAGACCATTAAATTTCCATCATCATCAATGATCTCCGGGTGTCTGATCCAATTATCCTGGAGGTCGTTAAGCATGATCTGAGCCGGGTCAGTTCTTTCCCAGTCCATTGCATTAAAGACAACAACCGCCTGCCCCTCATGAACAGGCCTTACCCTTTCAGCAATCAAATCAATAGAGTTTTGCAGAACATTTCCTGCCAAGACTTCTGCACCCCTGAACTTTTCAAGGAAGATCGAATCGGTTATTTCTCCCTGGTTCCCTCCCCATCCGTGATCCGGGTAAATTGCCATTTCCCAAGCGCTTGTTAAGTGTTCAGCTGGATACAGGTCGGTATTTTGCTCAACCATGGTGGCAAACAAGGCAAGTTTCTCAGCAGCAGGAAGAATTCTACCAGCACTTCTACCCGATCGAAGTGCCTGAAAATGTGACGGTCCATGTATATAGAGCCATACAGAAGGCCTTTCTCCGGATATTTCGGGAATTGAAATATTATCCATGTCAAGTTCCTTAAAGAACCGCTCAGCTGTTGAATGGAAAAGGTCTGGCAGCTTATAAGGCTGATTGCTCATTGAATTCCATAGGTCGATATAAGAAAAGTAAGAGTCAGGCAGTGCCATATCAGCTGCCGATAAAACTGGCATTACCGGAGATACAGTCTTTTCGTTATACAGGCTATTCCACTGTTTTGTCAAATCTGCAAAATGGCCCAACGTTTCAAAAAAGCCCTTCTTTAAATGTATATAGCTGTTGTAATAGTGTCCTGGAGAAAAGGTAAGAACCCTGGATCCATCGGGAGCCTTCCAATTGAAAAGGCCCGGTTCATGCCGGCTGATAATCATATACGGAACATCGCATTTTGCCAGTATCTGTGGCATCTGCAGGGTCCTGCCAGGAACATCCACATTCCAGTAAATATTTGACTGGCAACCGGGAAACTCCTTTTCGAACCACCTCTTTCCCAGGTAAAACTGCCTCACAAGAGACTCACCCGAATACATCTCTTCGTAAGGTTGAATATAGGATGCACCCCATGTCAACCTTCCCTGAATTCCAAGGTCATGAATTTCCTGCTTGCGGTCAGGATGCCGCTCAAGATATTCCCTCAGCATCAGAATATCCTCCATGTCAATGGCATAATTCCTGGTTTCTCTGAGTTTTTCCAACGCCGGGGTAATTAAAAGCTCATCCCTGTCTTCGATGCACGCTTCCGGTGAATCCATCCATGCAATATCCTGATGCGACGAAACAAAGAGGTGCATTCTGCCCCTTGACAAGTGAGAGGATGAGATCATTTCAAGAAGACCGGCTGCGGAGCTTGAAAAATGCTGCACCTCCAGATGCCATGTACCGTTTTTATCCTCGTGGAATTCATGATAGACAAGACGATCGGTTTTGATGTCAGTTCTCGTCATGGGATTATTCAGCATAACTGGGCCAGCAATCCTTTGATGGCCAGATTCCAATGTTAAGCTTAAAGAATCTGACAAGTTCACCCCTTTTATGACACCATTATAGCCAATATCTCCTCCCGGCAGAGGTTTAGGAGAAAAGACGAAATCCTTATTATGGTTGAAGTGGATTCTAAAAGGGTGGCCAGTCCATTTTTTTTGGGTTCGAAAATCCACCTCAATCCCGCTTTTACCTTGCGAAAAATCCAAAGAAAACCAGTCATCACCTAAAGCCTTTTTCGAGAACCAATCAAGGGCATCTGAACAGGTGAAAACCATGAACCAGTGCTGACTTCCGGAGGCCTCTCCCCTAATGGCCAATCGAATATTTCCTGCATCACTTAACACCTTTGCCGGCAAGCAAATCCGGGTGTATCCAAAGACATCATTGTGCTGATCTTTCACCAGTCCGTCGAAACTCATCTGGCCACCTTTTTCCGAACTAATGGTCCAGGATTCGCCCAAGGCATTACAAAATTCAAACCAGGGCTCTTCATTGACGAGCAGGGTAAAGCAAGGGTTCTCATCTTCAAGTTTATATCCCTGCTGACTCATCCCTGTTATCAAAAAAAGACAAAACTGCGCTTGTCCTTCTGCCAGGCGTATTTCAGGCGTGACCCATGATGATATCATGGTTCCGTTCGTTGCCCTGGTCAGAAGTGCGCTCGGGCAATCTTCTCTGCTGCTGTGGTAGTTTATTTGCTCCCCCTGAATAGCCTGAAAAAACCCCTCATGAGCATTTTCTAATTTACTATAAAGATCCAGTTGTTTGCGAACGAGTTCTCTAAGGTCGGTCTGAGCGGTTATCACCCATGTAAAACAATGGACCATAACCAAAACGGCAAAAAGCTTCTTCATTGGTTTTTTGGATTGCTGTGGGAAAAGATAACGGAAAAAAGCATTTCCGCAAGGGGATCCCGGCAGAGATCAGAATGCTTAGTATCTCATCACCCTCTTTCGACGGTGACGATAAGTCCAATCTCAGGATCTATGTGCTTTTTAACTGCACATTGTGAAGCAGATCGGATCAGCGCATCATCGTACTTATCAGGAAATCCGGGGGGGAGGTTGATCCGGATATGGAATTCACCGATTCTGCGTCGGATCTCATCGTATTTTACCTCCTGTGTAAGAAATACTTCCGAAGCATCAATACCACGCTGATCGCAAAAAGACTTGACATATATTCCTGCACAGGTGGCCAAGGAACCCAAAAACAGGGTAAAGGGCTCAGGGTACTCACCATTTCCACCGCTTTGCGGGTGTTGATCGGTTTGAATGGTAAACCCGTTATAATCCGCAAAAACCTTTTTACCTCCTGGAAAATAGACTTTCATAACAACTATTTTGTGATCTCGGCGGGATTCGAACCCACGACCCGCAGCTTAGAAGGCTGCTGCTCTATCCAGCTGAGCTACGAGACCAAAACCGGATCGCAAAGCTACCATAAATGGTTGAATTCAGCAAAAGAAAAGAGGGTTAGAAACTGCGGAGAAAGGCTCTCATGGTTCCGAAACCTTTGCGGATCATCTCACCCCACCCCTTGTTACCGGCCAGGTAGTCAATGTTGCCACGGATTGCCCAGTAAAGTACCATGGGATGATAGAAAACCGGTTCCAGAAAAGCGGTCATGACCAGTCGCAGCACATCCCTGCGTCTTTCATACTTGTGATAGGTAAGCTCTTCGTAGAGTATGGCTGCTATCGACAGACTGACCGCGAAAGAGTAAATCAGGCCGAACATTGCCCCAAAGTATTTCCAGTTGGGTTGTCCAAACAGGATGACCATCATAAAATAGAACAAACCTATAAATTCGATGACATGAACAAACCACTCCATAAAAAACCAGTAGGGGTAACCCAACATTCCGAATCCTTTATAGCGGGGATTAAAGAAAATCTTTCGGTGAATATTGAGTGTATCAATCATACCCCGGGTCCACCGGTTTCGCTGTCGTCCGAGAATCCTGGCGGTTTCAGGCACTTCTGTCCAACACAGGGGATCTGGAACGTATGCCACCTGATAAGGTAAGCCTCTTTCAACCATGTACCTTCTCATTCTAACAACAATCTCCATATCCTCACCGACGGTCTTTGAGTAATATCCACCACACTCTATAACCACCTCACGATCGAAAAGACCAAGGGCTCCTGAAATAAGAAGAAGACCGTCAAGCTCGGCCCAGGCCATTCGGCCCATCAAAAAAGACCGGGTGTATTCTAAAATCTGCACCCTCGGCAAAAACTTACGGGGTAGGTTTATTTGTGACACCTGGCCGGCCTCAACCACACAATCGTTGATTACCCTGATTACTCCCCCTGTGGCAATTACCCGCTTATCGGTTTCCTCCAGAAAAGGTTTGACCAGTTTCAACAAAGCATCCGATTCAATAATTGAATCCACATCAATCGCAATGAAAAGCCTTCCTTTGGCAACGTTGATGCCAGCATTGAGTGAATCTGCCTTACCTCCGTTGTTCTTGTCGATAACGATCAACCTGGCGAAAGACCGATTTCTGGATTTGTAAACTCCACGGACGTCCTGTGTTGGTATTTTGTACTCAAAGAAATAGTGGACCACCTCAAGGTCATACTCCTTAATCAACTTTTGAAGGGTATCATCCTTGCTTCCATCGTTGATTACAATCACCTCAAAATCACTATAATAAAGAGACATAAGCGCCCGAACGTTTTCAATGATGGTTTTTCCCTCATTGAAAGCAGGGGCGAGAATTGAAATGGATGGTGCAAAGGGGGATCCTAGAATGGCATTGTAATCAACGAAACTATTTCTTCTGAGGTATTTTCTGAGGTAGAATGCTGAAAACCCTGCAAGGGTAAGGTAGGAAATAATCACCGTTATGGTAATGGCGAGGATCAGGTATTCGAAAGCCAGCTGCAGTGCAGGAAAGAGGCCCATTATCTACGCTGAATTTTGTTGTCAAGAATATGTCGTGCCACAGCCTGAAGGTCCTCATCAGATCTTTTCAGGATGGTCTCTATACCCCTGACACCAAAAGACTCGATTCTAGCCAGGGCGTCGGCGGCTTCCAGGCGAAGTTCATTTGAAGGTTCCAGCACGCTTCTAAGAAATTCAACGTTGGATTCATCAGGCAGCCTTGACATGGCCTTCAGAATTAAAACCTTTCCCTTATCGTTTTCAAACAGGTATCTCTCCTTAAGCACAGGAAGCACCTCAACTTCCTGAAGATCCCCCAAGGTAATGATGCACTCTTCACGAACCTCCTGGTTACCATCGGTCAATAAGGGCAGTAATTCACGAATGGCTTCTATCTGCTTGTAAGCCCGGATCATGCGTATGCAAAAGACAACGATGGTAATATTTCTAGAGTGGATCCAGCGGGTAAAATCGGGGACAGGAATCTGGTACCGGTGAATCATTTCATAGACGTGGAGTTGCTCCCAGGCAGAAAATGGTTCTACTAATTTATCGAGAAAAGAGAACGGATCATCATAATTGAGCCTGATCATTGCGAGCTGCGCTTCCATCCTGAGCACATCGTTGGGTGAATTGAGGCAACGTTCTATCTCATCATTCACCGTTTTTATGTTCATCTGTGCCAGCTCCCTGAAACCTTTGGCTCTGATGTGCCATTGTGGACTTTTTGTTTTCTGCACAGATTCATTGTCGAGTCCAAGATCTACATAGAGCTCCCTCAGCCGGTTTGAAATTTCACCGGAAAGGTTGGCATAAAGCTGCATGATCTCGTCGATCAGAATCTGTTTTTTCTGGGGGGAGTCAATGGTTCGGAGGTTATCAGGCTGCTCGGCATTTTCATCGAAAAGATATTCGGTGATTGAATCCTGATACTCTTGCCTGGTGACCTTTTCCCTGCTTTCAAGTTTTTGCCTGCGCGTTCTTAAAACCAGGGTTATGACCAGGATGACGATCATGATAAGACCGATAAAAACGACCAGGTAGGTTATGGTGGGAATTCCCTTTAAGAGTGGAGCAGTTGAGGCCTTTTTAAGGATGTTGTCGATTTCTGAGATGCGGTCTTTGGGGTAGTTTTTATCAGGACTCATGACCAGCGCTTCACGATAGAGCTTTCTCGCTGCGAGCCAATCCTCCCTGGTAAAGGCAGAATCGGCCTCTGCAACTCTAAGAGCATATAGCTCCCTCATGTCCTCCTCGGTGAATTCAATACGGGCAATGGTATCGGCAACACCAGGAAGAATTTGCAAGGTATCGCTTACTGCAGTTGGGGACTCAATCTCATCCTTTGGAATAACAACCTCACGGGTCTCCTGCATTGAAGTCACAAATCCAACAACCTTTAGTTGGTTAAGACGAGCGGCTGCCTCTTCAGAGGTGGCAAATCTCCCAATGACATACTTGTACCATCCATCTTTGGTAAAATATCTTACCTCTTCAGCCACTCCTGCCTTTTGCTGAATCGACTCCGGCTGTAAAAAAACCTTTGAAGCAGCCAGCTGTATGGAATAAATGGTTTCAGTAACCTGTTGGGTTTGGGGAGATTCAGGTTTCGTAACTGGCTCCTGCTCCTGAACGGGTGGTGACACGGCAGTGGTATCCTGAACTGTTGGTTTAACCAGTGGAGCTGCAAGGTTGATTTTTACAATATACGCACCCTCGATCTTCACGTCAGAAAGGCTCCTAGCTGCTTCCTCAAACGAGGCAAACTGTCCGAGGCAATATTTGTATCGACCGTTGATGTAATGGATCTCAAGCGGTTGGTCCAGTCCAAGATCCTTCTGGATATCTGCTGCCGGATATTGAGTCAGGAAGGATGCCACCTGGATTTTGTACACGACCATTTCCTGACCAGATGAATCATATGCATGCACAGAAGCTATAGCTGTGATCAAAAGGGTGACCAGCCAAATTCTTAAGTGATGCTTCATATGTTCTTTGTTAACTATCAGGTAGGGTTTATTTTATTAAAATAACAATTACACATCAACTCCCATCACATCTACTTTCATTTCCAGAGAGAAAATTAAACAATTAAAGTCCAGAACCCATCATGCGATCAACATAAAAATCAACAAAACCCCGGACTTACAA
>CAYGOU010000112.1:0-9339 GCA_964351455.1 uncultured Porphyromonadaceae bacterium | reverse complement strand
CGAGTCCGCCGACCCAGATCACATTGTGGTTAAACGGACTCACCTGTACCACGAAAGCGTGCCACGCCAGGGAGGCAAAGCCCGAGGCGAAGTTCAGGGTGTTCCATGTTGCGCCCTTGTCGGTGGTTTTAAGCAGGTATTCACAGCCGTAGCCGATGTACCGGTCGCTTCTGACATAGCCCGAGGCCACGATGGCCACCATCACGTTCGGGTCAGAGGGAGCCTTGCAGAGCATGACGCGACCCGGGTACTTTCCGGCGGCCACCATCTGTGCGTTGTATGTGTCGTTAACGGTCCAGTTGATGCCATCGTCAGACCAGAGCAGGCAGCCTGCCCCAGAACGGTCATTTCCGGAGGCATCGTCGGTGATGCCGTAAGTGGTGCCAACAAAGATCCTTCCGTTATCGGCCGTAACATCGATGTCTGAGGGGGCGTAAGGTTTTTCCGATCCCGGGATATTGGGAAGCACCTGTGTCCAGGTGTCACCGCCGTTGGTTGAACGGTAGAGCCCGTCAGAGGGATTGCTGCCGTGCCCCACTCCCTTGTAAATACCGGATACCACACCCGCATAGATGACGCTGCTGCCAGCTTCGTTTCTGACCAGGATATCGGTTACGTAGGCCCATCCGCTGGTTGAGGGAATTGGATGCCATGAGGCACCCCCGTCACGCGAACGGAACATTCCGGTGCCACGACCCGAAGATTCGCGGTAGATCACCAGCGCGGTCTGGCTTTCGCCAGTGCCTGCATACAAGGTTTGTGTGTCGTTGGGGTCATAGGTGAGACTGCTGACCGAAAGGTTGGGCCAGAAGTCGTCAACCGGCATCCAGGGCTCTCCTGAGAGAGGGTCGTTGTTGTACCATAATCCTCCGGTGACCGATCCTGCCCACATCTTTTTTTGCAGCGGATCGTTGGGGTCGAAAATCAAAACCCTCGCCCTGCCTCCCATGTCGGTAGGGTGATGCTCCCAGACTGGCTCGTCGACTCCAGACTTGAGGTTCATCAGCTGACGGGTAAGAAGATTGGCCTGCATGAGGCGTTCGCGGGGAACAGTGCCGGTGGCCGGATCCAGGGTTTTGATGTAATCGTTGAAAGCCGCCAGGTCAGGCCGGTCGGGCTTGACCGTATGGTCATCGTTCATCACTTGAGGTTCTTCCGTGGGCATCTGGTCATAGGCAGTGCGGAGATAATCCTCATAGGCCGCCCTGCCATCCTGCTGACGGTTGGGATTCAGAATCCAGAAAATACCAGCCAGTGCCACCACTGCTACAGGTATCCATCTTAATTTTTTTCGATTCATTTCAGGGTGAATAATAGATTGATGAAAAATATGCTACCAGGCAAACATTGGAAAGGCGCCCATCATTTCATGCACCTGTTTCTTTGTTGCCTCAATCAGAGTCTGGTTTTCGTTGTCACATATGATGCGGTCGATCATCTCTACAATCGGTTCCATGTGCTCCTCCTTCAGTCCCCTTGTAGTAATCGCCGGAGTACCGATTCTGAGTCCTGATGTCTGGAAAGGCGACCTGGAGTCAAAGGGAACCATATTCTTATTGACGGTGATGTCGGCGAGAACTAGTGTGTTTTCAACTTTTTTTCCGGTAAGTTCAGGGACTTTTGTGCGCAAGTCGATCAACATACTGTGGTTATCGGTTCCACCGCTGATCACTTTAAAGCCTCTTTGAACAAAGGCTTCTGCCATGACCTGGGCGTTGATCTTGACCTGCTTCTGGTATGTGATGAAAGAGGGGTCAAGCGCTTCTCCGAAAGCAACAGCCTTGGAGGCGATCACATGCTCGAGCGGCCCCCCCTGAATTCCGGGGAAAACGGCCGAGTCGAGCAGTGAGGAGAGTTTTCTGGTTTCACCTTTTTTAGTGGTGATGCCCCAAGGGTTTTCGAAATCCTTACCTATCAAGATGATGCCACCCCTGGGTCCACGCAGGGTTTTATGAGTGGTTGAGGTGACCACATGGGCGTATTTCAAAGGATTTTCAAGCAATCCGGCAGCAATGAGCCCTGCCGGATGGGCCATGTCAATCATCAGGATGGCGCCGATCCGGTCGGCTATCTCTCTCATTCTCGCATAGTCCCATTCACGACTGTAGGCAGAGGCACCACCGATGATCATTTTCGGTTTTTCACGCAGGGCCACCTCCTCCATCTGATCATAATCCACCATGCCGGTCTCTTCCTTAACACCATAGGCAACCTGACGGTAGAGAATTCCTGAGCTGTTTACGGGAGAACCATGTGAAAGATGTCCCCCATGTGACAGGTCGAGTCCCATGAAAGTTTCGCCGGGCTTCATCACCGTGAGAAAGACCGCCATGTTGGCTTGTGCTCCGGAGTGGGGTTGTACATTGGCCCAATCGGCTCCATACAGTTTCTTTAGCCGGTCAATAGCCAGTTGTTCGGTTTCATCAACCACTTCACATCCACCATAGTACCGGTGACCCGGATATCCTTCAGCATACTTGTTGGTCAGCACCGAACCCATGGCTTCCAGGACCTGCTCACTGACGAAGTTTTCCGAGGCGATGAGTTCCATCCCGTATTTCTGACGGTTAAATTCTTTACGGATGAGGTCAAATACCTCCTGATCTCTTTTCATATTCGGGTTTTATTGCTTTTTTTTGGTGAACCGTAAAGATAGCCAATCCTCCTGAAATCTCATGACACTGATTACCCGGCTTAGGAATTCCCGTTTCTTCCGATCGGGACGTAAGGAATCGATCCTGGTTCTCAGTTTCATTGTGGGTCTGCTGAGCGGACTTGTGGCGGTTTTGCTGAAGAATGCAGTTCATCTTACCGATTCCCTGCTGCGAAACAATTTTAACGAATTCGGGGCCAACTGGCTGTTCTTGCTTTATCCTCTTTTCGGCATACTGCTGGCCGTACTTTTTGTGAGGTTTGTAGTTAAAGACCAGATCAGCCATGGCATTACCAGGATTTTGTTTGCCATTTCGAGACAGGATAGTGTTCTGAAGAGGCACAACATCTGGTCGAGTTTCATTGCCAGTACGGCCACTGTGGGTTTTGGGGGGTCGGTAGGACTGGAGGCACCTGTGGTTTTGACCGGATCCGCACTGGGGTCGAGAATAGGCCGGTTTTTCAGGTTGAATTACAAAACGCTGACTCTTTTGGTGGGTTGCGGTGCCACAGGTGCGGTGGCTGGCATTTTCAAGGCGCCGATCGCAGGGGTGGGTTTCGCCCTTGAGGTGCTGCTACTCGACATGACGCTCGGATCCTTGGTTCCGCTGATGATATCAGCCGTTACGGCAGCCTCGGTGGCCTATTTTCTGATGGGTGATCAGGTGCTTTTCAGTTTTACCCTTGGGGATGTCTTTTTGGTGCATCACCTGCCCTGGTATATCCTCCTTGGGATTTTCACCGGATTGGTTTCGGTTTATTTCGGCCGTGGTATGAAGCTGGTTGAAGGCAGGATGTTGCGTCTGGGCCAGTCATGGAAGAAATGGCTGGTTGGGGGGGTGGCTCTCGCCATTCTAATATATCTTTTTCCGCCTCTCTACGGTGAGGGGTATGATGCGCTCAGAAAGCTCCTTACGAACGAAAGTTCTCTCATCCTATCAGAGAGCTGGTTCTATCCTGGCGCAGACAAGCCCATCATTCTACTTGGGTTTATTTTCATGATCATTCTCCTGAAGGTAGTAGCAACTGCTGTAACAACAGGTGCCGGGGGGATCGGAGGGATTTTTGCGCCCAGCTTGTTCCTTGGTGGTTTTACTGGGTACTTTGTGGTACGGTTCCTCAACCTTGTCGGTGATTTGTCACTTCCTGTACCTCCCTTCGTTTTGGTCGGAATGGCTGGTGTTATGTCTGGTGTGATGCATGCGCCGTTAACGGCCATGTTTCTGCTGGCGGAGATTACCGGTGGATATAACCTGCTTATTCCTTTGATGCTGACAGCTGCGGTATCATATGTAACTTCACGCTCAATCGAGCCCCACTCAATTTACACGAAAAAACTGGCCGAAAGAGGGGATCTCATCACACACAACAAGGACAAGGCGGCCCTGACACGCATGCGGATCAGGGGCTTGATTGAGACCGATTTCGCTATGGTGAAACCTGATCAGACCCTACGGGAGCTTGTTAAGGTGGTTTCGTTATCGAATCGCAACGTTTTTCCGGTGGTGGATGACGAACAGCGCTTTCTGGGTCTGATCATCATGGAAAACCTGCGCCAGATCATGTTCGAAACGGAGAAATACGACAATACCCTCTGCAGTGACCTGATGTACAGTCCTGAACATCTCGTTTACCTCGATGATACCATGGAGGAGGTTGCCGGTAAGTTCCAGGCCTCCGGAAAATTCAACATGGTGGTGCTGGAGGGAGAAAAGTATGTTGGATGTGTGAGTCGTGCCAGGGTTTTCTCGACCTATCGCGATATTCTGAAGGAGTTTTCAGAAGACTGACCTTGGTATTCCTAGGGGGTATCCTGCCTTTATCTCAATCCCCGTTTTTCACACATCTGGCCGAAACTGCGTAGGTCTTGCGATAATTGTAGATGAAACTGTTGGCATAATCGTAACCCAGCATCAGGGTATAGGCCTCGCGGTTATTGTAGGATGTTGAGCTGTAAAACTGTGCATAGAAGCTCAACCCTGCAAAGAGGCCCGCCTCATAACGACGGCCAGCAGGAAGGGCCGTGAATCCGCTCAGGTTGTTTGCCCCGGTGTTGGGATCCCTCCAGTATCCGGTTTCATAATCCTTCATTTTGCCTCCTGCAATCTGGGCTCCACCCAGGTGTGTAACCAGGGTTTCGAATTCATCTTTGGAGGGGAGGTGCCAGCCCTCAGGACAGGCATTCAGGGCCGCATCCCAGGTATAGAGACGTCCATAAAGGTTGCAGCGGTTGGGGTCGTTGTCATAGCAGAATGATCCCTCCGCGGTCTGATAATTCAGGTTCTGGGCCATCCACCACTGGGATCCGATCTGTACGATCGCATAGATTTTGCCGTCGCGCGCATCGGTTATTTCAGCAAATTCAATATCAATGGTGGTAAAGGACCATAGAGGTCCTTCAGTGATGTTACCCTTGATGTCCCTGGCCCTGACTTTCCAGTAATAGGTGGTTCCGTACTCTAGCTTGCCGGGATCAAAGGTTTTAAAAGTGTAGTTGCTCAGGTGCACCGGAGGCGGGTTGGTGGTTCCGAAATGCACGGTATACAGAACGGGATCCCCGTCCGGATCTGAGCAGTCCCAGTAGATACGCTGTTTGGCTCCCAGGTCAGTTGCTCCGTTTTCCGGACGCGGATCAAAGGGCAGCTCCGGGGGTCTGTTTGAACTGGTGACCACCAGCGTCCTGCTCACGGTATCAACCAGTCCCCTCAGATCCTTTACAGACAGAATTACCTGGTAGGTGCCGGGGTTGGCGTATTTGTGGTCGCTTCTTTTTTTAATGGCGTACTGCGTGTCGAAAATACCGTCACCCTCCCAGTCCCATCGCACCATCAGGTCATCGGCAGCATCATCGGGGTCGCTGCTTGCCGAAGCATCGAACCAGAAGATGGTCTCGTTGGTCCCGGTTTCAGGCTCAATGGTGAATGCGGCCATCGGTGCCTGGTTTTCACGGCTGCAGGAGATAAGCAATATGGAAAGGGTCAGCAGGGTATTCAGGATTTTCCGCAGTTTAGGCATGCCAGAAAGGTTTGTGGAAATTAGGAAAACCGAAAATACGCTCTTATCCGGCAAATACCAAATTATGAGCTCTTGGGTCATGAAAAAGCCCTAATTTAGCAATAGCGTCTAACTCGATTATTTTGATTAATAGTGACATTTGCCATGAAAAAAGCGATTGAACAAAAGAGGAGTTTGCCCTTTATTTGGTTTTTTTTGATGATCCTTTTGGTGGTCTTGCCAACCGGCTGCAACAAAGACCGGCTGCCAGACAATGCCGACCCATTGAAGTTCATCTACCTGACTGAGGAGTATGCACCCTTTAACTACACCGAGAACGGACAGGTCAATGGCGTTTCTGTGGATGTTCTTGAGGCGCTGTTTGAAAAGATGGGGGTTGACCTCGACAGGTCGGTGATTCAGGTTGCGCCATGGGCAGAGGCCTTTGAAACTGCGAGAAATGAGGAGGGTCATATGCTCTTTTCAACCATCCGTAACCCGGAGAGGGATTCGAAGTTCAAATGGGTTGGACCGATTGCTCCCCAGAAGGAGATTGTCGTCTGGAGTGCTGCTTCCGGAATCAACCCGAAACAGATCACCGACCTGAACCAGTATTTTACAGGTGTCATTGAGGGTTATTCAAGCCTTGATCTGCTTTTGTCACAAGGGGTGTTCAGGGCCAATGTTGTAATCTATGCAAATGTAAATGAGCTCATGCATGCCCTGATGGTCGATCGTGAGGTACAGTGCATATGTTATTCAGAGGTTGGATTCAATCTGGCCGCACAGTCAATGGGATATGACCCCAATGATTTCGGCGGGCCTTTCACCGTTGCCATCGATCAGCTTTATTATGCTTTTAATATCGCGTCATCGGATGAACTGATCGGCAGATTTCAGAATGCCCTCGATTCGCTTAAGGCCGACCGCACCGAAGATGGTTCAGCCTTGTACGACAAGATTCTTAACCGTTACAAAATCATACAGCACGTTGACGACGATATCACTGAGGATATGGCAATTAACCTGGTCAACCGAACCGTGGGCGACCTTCGTACCGATGCTGCCGGAACGATCCAGAAGATAAACCAGGGACAGGCGCCGTACAAAGATCCTGATAATTCAGCACTCTATGCCTTTGTTTACAACACCCAGGTTGTGATGGTGGCGCATGCCACCAATCCGCTGCTTGTAGGTGTTTCATTTGCCGGTAAAACCGATGTGGCCGGGAAACCTTTCAGGGATGAGATTGTTCAGGGTGCGCTGAGCAACGGAAATGGCTGGGTCGATTATATTTATACCAAAGCCGACCAGAGCGGACTCTATTACAAAAGCACCTATTACCAGCTGGTTGAAGGAAGCGATTCTGAACAATATGTGGTGTGTGCCGGAAGGTTCAAGTAATCCAGACAGATCTAGAACCTTTTTGTGTATACATGGCAGTAGGGTGATCCACCGGTTTTGGCGTAATAATCCTGATGATAATCTTCGGCGGGCCACCATGCGCCTGCTTTGGTTAATCGGGTTGCCACGCGGTATCCCTTTTGCCTGAGGATGGAGATCAGATTCTCGGTAACTCTTTTCTGGTTCTCATTCAGATAAAAAACCTCACTTCGGTATTGCTCACCGATATCCGGTCCCTGCCGGTTGACCTGAGTTGGGTCATGGATCTCAAAGAAGAGACGTGCGAGCGTCTCGAAACTGGTTTCAGAGGGGTTATATATAACCCGAATGGCCTCAGCATGGCCGGATTCGCCTGAACAAACCTCAGTGTAGCTGGGTTTGGTGGTATGACCCCCTAAATAGCCCACCTCGGTGGATACTACACCCGGGGCGGTTTTGAAATAATGCTCGACTCCCCAGAAGCATCCGGCGGCGAAGATGGCAGTTTCGTTAACGGTCTCTTTGTTCATTTTCTCGTCAGCAATAAATTTCAGTGAAACGGAATTGACGCAATGCCGGGTATTCTTATCTGTAAACCCCTCTCCCAGAAAAACATGTCCGAGGTGACCGTCACACCGGCTGCAGATGATCTCGGTTCGCTCACCATCGGCATCCGGAATTCTCTTCACAGACCCCGGTATTTCGTCGTCGAAGCTCGGCCAGCCACAGTGCGAGTCAAACTTGTCAGCAGAACGGTACAGGGGTGCATCGCACCATTTGCAAACATAGGTTCCCTGCTGTTTATAATCCACGTATTGTCCTGACCAGGGGCGTTCTGTACCCTTGTTCACGATAACCCTTTTCTCTTCCGGTGTAAGGGTGTTCAATCTGATGTTATTTGCCTGTCCCATTGTATCATAGTTTAGCAAGAATGACAACAGTATTCCGGTCATACTCAAAATTCGTCTCATGGTGTACCATTCCTGTTTTATGGTTAATCTCATTAACCTATAAACCTAAAACCGGTTAAAAGGTTCAGGGAATATCATTATCTTTTCGCGCTTACACTTTGACCTATGGAGTTTAAGAACAAGATCGGATTACCGCTGGCTACCTATATTGTCATCGGTCTTATGATTGGCGGTGGCATATTTGTATATCCGGGGATTGTTTATCCCTACACCGGAGGTGCCCTTCCGCTAGCCTTTCTGCTAGCGGTTATACCGGTGTTCATCAGTATGCTTCCCCTGGCAATGCTGGGATCGGCAAAACCCCAGACTGGGGCCAATTATGTTTATGCCAGCCAAATGGTGTCGCCAGGACTGGCATTTACCGGGGTATGGGTTTATGCACTGGCAAGTTTCTTCGGTCAAATTCCGCTCTACCTGATTGGATGTGCGAAATACCTGCAGGGATTATGGCCGGATTTACCAACGTTTCCACTGGCATTCGGTATTCTTACCCTCATTTATCTGATCAACATGCTTGGTATTCGTCCTGCTGCCCAGTTTCAAGGACTTCTGATCCTGATGTTACTGGCAGGATTGTTGATCTTCATCACAGGAGGAGCCGACAAGGTTGAATGGAACGCCCTGCGCGGGATGGCCTCCCCCGGAGGAAACGGTTTTCTTCTTGGAGTTGCGCTGCTGACCTTTACCTATTTCGGAGCCAACGGCATTATAGAGATTGGTTCGGAAATCAAACGTCCCGGTCGGAATATCCCGGGAGCCTTTCTGATCGCCTTTCCGATCGTGCTGCTCCTCTACGTTGGTATGGCCGTGGTTACGACCGCAACCTTACAGGCTGAAGAGTTAGCCGGTGCGGAGGAGCCACTGCTGATGGCTGCAGCAAGAAACCTGAGTGGCGGCTGGTTCAACCTTTTTGTTCTGGGAGGTGCGGTGCTTGCCCTTTTAACCACCCTAAATTCTCTATTCATCATCGGAACCCGATCTCTGCTTATGATTGTTAAGGACCGGCTTCTTCCGGGTTTCATGGCATACCGGTCAAAAAGAAGTGAGGTGCCGGTGGTACTTCTCACCATAATTTATATCCTTTCGGTGATGGGATTACTGAGTGGATTTAGCCTTGAGACCTTTGCCTCCTATGCTTCACTTGGTGGCCTGGTGATTTTCCTTCCGATTCTGCTGGCGGCATGGAGATTTCCCCGACTGCACCCGGATCTTTATGAAAATGCACCCTTCAGGCTTCCTCCATTTTGGTTGCGTTTCTCGGTGGGTACCGGAATTCTGATGGTGCTCTTTTTCGGAGTGATTCTTTTATATGATTTGGGTTCTGTGTTGAAAACAGGAC
>CAYGOU010000111.1:0-9492 GCA_964351455.1 uncultured Porphyromonadaceae bacterium | reverse complement strand
ATTATATATATACCGTCCCGGCGGAACGCCTACCGAAAACGGCACCGTAAACAGCGCCCACTATTCGTCGGCAACCGGGCGAACCTCGCTGGGGCCCTCAACCTCGCCCTCCTGCTTTCTGAGCGATGGTTCAGACGGCGGAATCCTCATCAGCAACATCACCTCGGCCCTATCTACCATCTCCTTCACGGTCACCCTCGATGCCAGTCCCTCTTTCAACGCCCCCCAAAACCTCAGCGCCCAGGTTACCCAAAGCACCTCGGTAAACCTCGCCTGGACCGCCCCCGAATCCGGTGGGCCCACCCTGGCAGGATTCAGCCTTTACCGCAACGGTAGCCTGTTTGCAACCATCAACGATCCGGCTGCCACAACCTACACCGATTACGGACTCTCTGCCGGTAGCTATACCTACCGCGCCACTGCTTTTTATACCTCGCCCACAGGAGAATCAGGGTTTTCAAACACTGCCGTGGTCAGCATCGTCGTCAATAAGCCTGACCTCCTTATCACCTCTGCCCAACTGACCAACAGCGTTGTGCAGGCGGGAGGACTCCTCCAGTGGCAGGTGGCCATCCGCAACCAGGGCAGCCTGGCTTCAGGAAGCTTTGAAAACCGGGCTTACCTGTCGTCAGATATCCTGGCCGACGATGGTGACCTGCTCATGGGAACCCTGACTGTCAATAACCTGGCCGCAGGATCCACCCATAACTGGAACGCCACGTTTACAGTTCCGCCAACCCAAAACCAGGGCAACTGGTATGTAATATTTACCACCGACCATGGCAATACGGTGGATGAACTCAGTGAAACCAATAATTCAGAATTTCTGCAGGTACTGATCCGCAGAAGCTATCCCGATCTGGTGCCCGTTGACCTAAAGGTCTCTCCCGAAACGGCTTTTCCGGGTGGCGCAATCACCGTGACCCTCGACGTTGAGAACAATGGCGCCCAGGAGGCACCTGAATCCCGTACCGGATTCTACCTCGACCGCAGCGATGGTCGTACCCCTGCATCAATTTATCTGGGCAATGCCAACGTACCCGCCCTGAACAGCGGCGAAAGCTTCAGCATAAGCACCGGGCTCAATGTTCCCGTCTCTGCAGGTGATGGCGCCTGGTTCGTTATTGCTGAAACCGATACCGAAGAGACGGTGCAGGAGGAGAATGAGACCAACAACATGGAGGCCTTCGCCATCGAAGTCAGGCAGGCGCTCCCCGATCTCGCCGTTCAGAACCTGATGGTCGAAAACTTCATGGTGAAGGATGGACATACCATCGACTACCGATTCTCAGTGGCCAATGTGGGTGCCGGTGATGCCGATGCATTTCAGGTTTCTGTATTCTTCACCTCCTTTCCAGAACCCGCTGGCAATGAACAGCCCGTCGAAACCTTCACCATCGATCCTCTGAACACCTCTCAGTCGGTGAGCCTTACCGGCAGCTTCCAATCCCCGAAAGGCACTCAGGCCGGCGCCTATTATGTAGTAGTCATCGCCGATCCCAATCGGCAGATCGACGAATCATCCTACGACAACAACGATGCATTCCGCACCCTCGAGGTGATCAACCTCGCCGACCTCTCGGCAGAGGTATCGACCGACCGCACCGAATACCGCCCCGGTGCTCCCGTCGGGATCACCCTCAGGCTCGACAATCTCGATACGGGAACAGCTTCCGGATATACCCTGCTCGCATTGATCAGTGCCACTGCCGATGATCCCTCCGACGATGTGGTGATTTACCGCGATGCAGGACCAGCAATCGAGGGATCCGGATCTGCTGTGGTCGAACTGACCATCAACCTCGATGCCGACGAAAGTCCGGGCTGGCGCTACATCCTGGTGCATGCCGATGCCGACCAGACCCTGCTTGAAACCAACGAAGTGAACAACCATGCCCAATATTCATTCAGGATTCTGGATGTCAGTTCATCCAGCGATATCGGCCTGAATGCCGGCTTCCGCCTCTACCCCAACCCGGTCAGCACCACACTGTTCCTGACGCTTCATGAGGATTTCAACGCCGCTGAACTCCTCCTTGAAGTCATCGACCTGACCGGAAGAACGCTCTGGAGGCAGTCTGGCTCCGTGTGCGCACACGGAATATGCGAAATTCCGGTGCAGATGCTTGAACCGGGACTTTACCTGTTCCGGATCTCACATGGGGATCAGGTATATTACCACCGCTTTATCAGAAACTGAGCATTCCGATGAACGCTGAATTTCAGGCATACCGGGTCTTTGATGAGAGCGACGGAATATTTGCCGGACGCCTGGTCACCCGCAGCACGGAAGATCTCCGCCCCGGAGACCTCCTGGTCAGGGTGCACTGGTCGGCTCTAAACTACAAAGATGCCCTCTCCGCCTCAGGCAACCGCGGTATCACTCGTAATTATCCCCACACCCCGGGCATTGATGCCTCGGGAGTCGTTGAATCTTCATCCGACAGCCGGTTCAATCCCGGCGACGAGGTGATCGTCACCTCCTACGATCTGGGCATGAACACCGACGGGGGCTTCGGTCAGTACATCCGCGTTCCCGCTGCCTGGGCAGTGCCCCTGCCTGAACATCTCACCCTCAGGGAGGCGATGATCCTGGGCACGGCAGGACTCACCGCCGCACAATCTGTGGATGAGCTAATCCGCGGCGGGCTGAAACCTGAATCAGGACCGGTGCTGGTCACCGGCGCCCGCGGGGGGGTTGGCAGTCTATCGGTGGCCATCCTCGCCAAACTCGGATATGAGGTGATCGCTGCCGTCTCTGAGGTCACCGGAAATGAAGAGACCCTGACCTCCCTCGGCGCCCGTCAGGTCATCGACCGGAACCAGACTTTCGACCAGAGCGGCCGTGCGCTGCTGAAATCGGCCTGGGCCGGAGCCATCGACACCATCGGAGGCAATACCCTCTCAACCGTCATCCGCGCCACCGCCGATAATGGCGTGGTGGTGGTGGTCGGAAACGTTGAATCCCCGGAGCTGCACATCAACGTCTTTCCCTTTATCCTGCGCGCCATCCGGGTCGTAGGGGTGGGCACCCAGAATACCGCTATGCATTACCGCCGTGAACTCTGGAACCGGCTGGCCACCTACTGGAAACCAGCTCATCTGAATGACATGGCCCGTGAAATCTCCCTGGCCGGTCTGGATGATCAACTGCGGATTCAGGCCGCCAAAAAGAGCCGCGGCCGGATCATTCTTCGGCTGATTTAGCTTACCTTTAAGCCATGCAGAGCGGCATACACTCATCCATGGCATCCTTCCTTGATTCGCTCGGGATCACCCCGGGAGATCCCCTCCTGGCCGGCGTAAGCGGGGGCACCGACTCCATGGTGATGCTGCAGGCATTGCTTGACCTCGGCCATTCGGTTACCTCGGCACACTGCAACTTTCAGCTCCGCGGCCGCGAAGCCGACCTCGATGAACAACTGGTGAGGGACTTCTGCCTTGAAAAAGGGGTTCCCTTTCGCAGCGTCAGATTCGACACCCTGCTCCATGCCCGCGACAAGGGCATCTCGGTTCAGATGGCCGCCCGCGATCTTCGTTACAACTGGTTCGAAGAGGTGGCCACCGCCGAATCCTGCAATTGGATACTGGTGGCGCATCATGCCGACGACCAGGTCGAAACCCTGCTCATGAACCTCACCCGTGGAACCGGACTCCGAGGTCTCACCGGCATCCCGGCGGTTAACGGACGCATCATCCGTCCCCTGCTCAGGGTCAGCCGCCGCGAAATCGACGAATTCAGAAAACTCCGGGTGGTGCCCTTCCGCGACGACGAAAGCAACAGCAGTACCAAATACCACCGCAACCGCATCCGGCACCAGGTCATTCCCCAGCTTGAAATGATCAACCCCTCGCTGCGCGAAACCCTAACCACCAGCATGGAGGTGCTCGAACGCACCATGGAGTTCGTCAGCGAACAGATGGCAACCCTCATCCCGAAACTCACAACCCAGGCGGGCGACGACCTCCTGATTCCCATTGCAACCCTCAACGAACTTGCCTCGCGCGAGTTTGTACTGTATGAAATCCTCCGGGATAAAGGTTTCAGCCCCGCCCAGGTTCGCGACATCATCGCCTCGCTCGAAGCTCCCCCGGGCAGGCTCTTCTACACCAAATCCCACCGTCTGCTCAAAGACCGCGGACAACTCGTCGTTTCTCAGCACCAGGAGGATCTGTTCAGCCGATTCTACCTCGATCCCGAACCAGCATCCATCGACCTGCCGATTCCGCTGTCATGGCAGATCCTCACTCCCGGAGAAACCCCGATCAACCCCGACCCGAAACTTGCATTTCTCGATTACGACCGGCTGAGCTGGCCCCTGCTCCTGAGAACCTGGCGCGAAGGCGACCGCTTTCAACCCCTGGGAATGAGCAGCTCAAAGAAACTCAGCGACTTCTTCATCGACCAGAAACTGGGCATCCACGACAAAGACCGCACCTGGATCCTCGAGTCGGCAGGTGAGATCGCCTGGATAGCCGGACACCGCATCGACGACCGCTTTAAGGTCACCCCAGAAACCACCCGCATAGTCCGTTTCGAAATCGGCCCCAGCCCCTCCATCCCCCATTCTTCGCATAGTGTTAATTTTCGTTAACACTTTTTTTTAAAAGATACTCATTGCTTTTTTTTGTAGCGCTGTTTAATTACCTCATAACCCGGTAAAAATTATGGATATAGTTGTTGAGAACCTGACCAAGTTGTACGGCACCCAAAGGGCCGTCGACGACATCTCGTTCAAGGTTCACACCGGCGAAGTGCTGGGGTTCCTCGGTCCCAACGGGGCCGGAAAAACCACCACCATGAAAGCCATCGCCTCCTACCTGGTGCCCAATGCGGGCAGCATCCGGGTAGGACAATTCTCAGTGAACGATGAACCCCAAGAGGTCAAAAAAAGAATCGGCTACCTGCCTGAAAACAATCCCCTCTACCACGAAATGCCCGTGCTCGACTACCTCAAGTTCGTAGCCGACCTGCAGGGCATCGACAAAACCAAGGTGCGCGGAAGAATCGCCGAAATGGTAAAGGTGTGCGGACTTGAAGGCGAAAAGCACAAAAAAATCGGTGAACTCTCGAAAGGCTACAAGCAGCGGGTCGGACTCGCACAGGCCCTGATTCACGATCCCGATGTGCTGATCCTCGATGAACCCACCTCCGGACTCGACCCCAACCAGATTCTTGAAATCCGTGACCTCATCCGGGCCATCGGACGGCACAAAACCGTAATCCTCAGCTCGCACATCCTCGCCGAGGTGGAGGCAACCTGTGACCGCATCCTCATCATCAACAAGGGGAAAATAGTCGCCGACGGTACTCCCGCTGACCTGCGCAAGCAGCGGCAGGGACTGGAACTGATGAAAATCACCGTGGAGGATGCCCCCAAAAATGAGGTGGTCAAAATCCTTCAGGAACTTCCTTCCGTCAACTGGGTTAATCCCATCGAGGGTAGCGAAAACCGCTACGAGGTCCAGAGCAAGGCCGGCCAGTCGTCGCGCCGCGCAATCTTCGAAACCTGCGTGGTTAAAAAATGGACCCTTACCGAACTGTCGGTGGTGGAAACCAAGCTCGAAGACATCTTCCACGCATTAACCATGAATTAACCCCGGAAAGACCATGAAACAGATATGGATAATCGCCCGCCGTGAATTGCGCATGTTCTTCAATTCGCTCCTGGCATACATCATGCTGATCGCCTTTCTGGGATTCAGCGGATTTTTCACCTGGATCTTCGGATCCGACGTTTTCCTTGTGGGACAGGCAAGCATGCAGTCCTTCTTCGGCATCGCATACTGGACCCTCTTCTTCTTCATTCCAGGCCTCACAATGGGACTGATGGCCGAAGAGACCCGCTCAGGAACCATCGAACTGCTGCTCACCAAACCGGTCAACGACTGGCAGGTGATCCTCGGCAAGTTCCTCTCAACCCTGCTGCTCATCATGATCGCCCTCGCCTTCACCCTCCCCTACTACATCACCATCTCAACCCTCGGTCCGCTCGACCACGGGACGGTGTGGACCGGGTACCTGGGACTGATCCTGATGTCGGGGACCTACATATCGATCGGACTCTTTGCCAGTTCGGTGTCGAAGAATCAGATCGTGGGATTTTTGCTGGCTCTGCTTATCGGCATCTTCTTCCACATCATCTTTGGTGTGCTGGCCGGCAATTTCACCGGAACCCTGTCGAACGTGCTGAACTATCTCAGCCTCAGTACCCACTTCGACTCCATCTCAAGGGGCGTGATCGACAGCAAAGACCTGATCTATTTCTTCAGCATCATGCTGCTCTCGCTCGTGGCCGCTGAAACCGTGGTGGCCCGCAGAAGGTTCTAATCCAAAATCTGAAGGAACATGAAAAAGATCACACAATATCTACTGATCGTTGCAGCCATCGTTCTGCTGGTCAACATCCTGTCAGACAGTTTTTTCGTCAGGCTCGACCTGACCCAGGACAACCGCTACACCCTCTCAAAGGCCACCAAAAACCTGCTGCGTAACCTTGAAGAGCCGGTGACCGTCACCGCCTACTTCAGCAAGGATGTACCGGCACAGATGGCCAAGACCAAGCGCGATTTCAAGGAGCTGCTGGTTGAATACCACAACCTCTCAAAGGGAATGGTGGTGTATGAATTCCTGAACCCCGGTGCCAGCGATGAAGAGGAGCAGAAGGCCATGTCGGCCGGCATCCAGCCGGTGATCGCCACCATCCGCGAAAAAAACGAGGCCAAGCAGCAGAAGGTTTACCTCGGCGCCGCCGTCTCGATCGGCGATGAAACCGAAATCATCCCCTTCATGCAGCCCGGTGCTGCCATGGAGTACGCCCTCTCATCAGCCATTAAGAAAATCTCGGTCACCGATAAACCGGTGGTCGGATTCATTCAGGGACACGGAGAGCATTCGCTGGGTGCCATGCCCCAGGCGCTCGACGCCCTCAGAGTAATGTACGAGGTTGAACCGGTCTTCCAGAGCGACACGGTGAACCAGCTTCTTCGCTTTGAAACGGTGGTTTTGCTGGCCCCGAAGGATACCATCTCCCCCATTCACCTCATGCAGCTCGATGAGTTTCTCGGCCGCGGCGGAAATCTCCTCGTCGGGATCAACCGCGTTGAGGGCGAACTCAGCACCGCCAGGGGTTATTCTGTTGAAACAGGACTCGAATCATGGCTGATGAGCAAGGGAGTGGTGGTTGAAAACAACTTCATCATCGACAATAACGCCGTCAACATCAACGTCAGACAGCAGCAGGGCATCTTCACCTTCAATACTGCGGTGAAGTTCCCCTACATACCCATCATTAAAACCTTCGCCGACCATCCCATTACGGGAGGACTTGAGGCGGTGGTGCTTCAATTTGCCAGCACCGTCAGCTATACCGGCGACACCACCAGAACCTTTACGCCGCTGCTCATGAGCTCTGAGATGTCGGCCACCCTGCCCTCGCCCGTCTATTTCGACGTGAGCAAGCAGTGGTCGCAGATGGATTTTCCGATGAATAACCTTGTGGCCGGCGGAGTGCTTAAAGGCCCGCTTACGGGGGGTGTTGAGTCGCAGCTGATTGTTTTTGGCGACGGCGACTTTCCGGTCAACGGTGAAGGAGAACAGGCCCGGCAGCAGAATCCCGACAACGTAAGTCTGCTGGTTAACTCGATCGACTTCCTGTCAGACGACACGGGACTGATCGAACTGCGCACAAAGGGGGTCACCAACCGTCCCCTCGATGAAATCGAAGAGAGCAAGAAGTCGTTCCTCAAGTGGTTCAACTTTCTGCTGCCACTCCTGCTGGTGCTTGTTTACGGCATCTTCAGGCTGCAATCGAACCGCAATTTAAGAAACAAACGAATGGAGGAGGGATATGTCTGGTAAGCAAAAAAGTACGAAAATCCTGCTCCTGGTGCTGGCGCTCCTGCTGGTGCTGGTGGCCGTAAACCAGGTGAGCAAAAGCAAAAAAGGTGAGCGAACCTTCCGGAACGAACTGATCAGTGCCACTCCCGATGAGGTTACCTCACTCTCGCTCTGGCTCAGATCATCCGGATTCAGCGAGGTCAAACTCACCCGGCAGGGCGATGACTGGGTTATGAAGCACGAAGGGGTGAATTACCGGGCCGACGGCGATCTGGTCAACGGCATGATCGATGAACTGCTGACGGTGAAACCCGAAAGACTGGTTGCCCGTACCCGCGAGGCGTGGGGCGAATACGACGTGACCGACAGCACAGGCATCCGCGTGGTTCTGAACAGCGACAAAAAGAGGCTGGGCGAAATCTACATCGGCCGCTTCGGCTTTAACCAGGCCACCCGCAAACCCACCACCTACGTCAGGATGGAGGGCGACAAGGAGACCTACGCCGTTGAGGCCTACCTCAGCATGACCTTCAGCCGCGATGTCGAAGGACTGCGCGACAAGAGCATCTTCCGCGGTAACCGCGTCGACATCACCTCGGTCACCTTTCACATGCCGGGCGACAGTTCGTTCACGCTGCAACGCGACGTAAACAGGTGGAACATCAACGGCATTCCCGCTGATTCGGCAGCCACCATCAACTATCTGAACAGCATCGCCTATACCGTGGGCACCCAGTTCCGTGACGACTTCGCCCCCGGTGTATTCACAGGCGACACCTATAAAATGGTTATCGATCAGCTCAATTTACCGCCGGTCGAGATCCTGGCCTGGGTCGACGAGTATGGAACCATCCTGCAGTCGACGGCCAATCCCGATGCATTCTTTGACTCAGGAACGGCAAACCTTTTCGGCAAGCTTTTCAAAGGTCCCGGTCATTTCATGGCCAAAGAGTAAAAGATGAAGCGTAAAGAGCGCTTCGAAAAGGTGGTCGGCTGGTTCACCCTCAACATGCCGGTGGCCGAAACCGAATTGCACTATCACGACCCCTACCAGCTCATGGTAGCCGTGATCCTTTCGGCACAGTGCACCGACAAGCGGGTAAACCTGCTTACCCCCCCCTTTTTCGAACGCTTTCCCGACCTCACATCCCTCGCCGCCGCCTCTCAGGAGGAGGTTTTTCATCTCATCCGCTCCTGCTCATACCCCAACAACAAAAGCCGTCACCTTACGGGAGCGGCCCGGCATATCCTCGAACATTACAACGGGGAGATTCCGGATGAGGTCGATCAGCTCATGACCATTCCCGGCATCGGCCGCAAAACCGCCAACGTAATCGCCTCCGTGGCCTTCAACCGTCAGGCCCTCGCGGTCGACACCCATGTGCACCGCGTGGCGGCACGAATCGGACTCACCCACCGCGCCCGCAATCCCCTGGAAACAGAAAAACAGCTGGTGGCCCACCTTCCCGGAAACCTGCTCTCGGTCGCTCACCACTGGCTCATCCTCCACGGACGATACGTTTGCAAGGCAAGAAAACCCGACTGCGAAGCATGCGGGTTGCGCGAATTTTGTAAATACTTTGGGGAGAAGAACGGGTGAATCAGTTTACGGTTTACGGTTAAGACCTTAAACTTTTCCGTAAACTGTAATC
>CAYGOU010000110.1:0-9610 GCA_964351455.1 uncultured Porphyromonadaceae bacterium | reverse complement strand
AAACAGAAGAGGGGAAATTAAGGGATTACTTTAAACTGATCGTTCCCGATCATGACCCCTTAAAGGTTTACCTGTCAGACATCCGGAAAATCCTGAGCTGGTACAACCAGCTGCTTCTCCAGTCCAATCTTGAATGGAAAGAAGATGAAGAGATTGGAGAAGATAATGGAGAGGATGCTCCGATCCCGGAGAAGGATGCTCCGGAGACCGGTCAGTGATCAAGCTTTTTTGCCTCTTCCCAGTACTGATCCATCTCAGCAAGACTCATCTTCCTGAGGTTAAGTCCTTTTTTCAAGGTCTCCTGCTCCAGGTAGTTGAACCGGCGGATAAATTTCATGTTGGTTCTTTCGAGGGCATTTTCAGGATTTACGCCCGCATGTCTTGCCAGGTTAACCAGGCTGAAAAACAGATCTCCAAACTCCTGCTCAATCCGTGAAGGATCCCCCTGGTCTGACCACTCAGCCTTAAGTTCTTCAATCTCCTCTTCAAGCTTTGCCCAAACAGACTCCCGGTCACTCCAGTCAAATCCAATCCCCCTTGCCTTGTCCTGTATCCGGTAAGCCTTGATCAATGCCGGCAGCGATTTCGGAATCCCACCGAGAACGGTCTTTTCCTGATTCTCTTCAAGTTTCAGCTTCTCCCAGTTTTCTTCAACCTCCCTGGCATTTGCCACGTTGACCTCCCCGAATATGTGGGGATGCCTGAACATCAGTTTTTTGTTAATTCTGTCAAGCACCTCATGCAACTCAAAGGAACCCTTTTCATTTCCGATTTTCGCATAGAATACAATGTGGAGCATCAGATCTCCCAGTTCCTCGCCAATTCCTTGCGGATCATCCTCCAGGATGGCATCTGATAGTTCATAGGTCTCCTCGATGGTCAGGGTGCGAAGACTATCCCATGTCTGCTGCCGGTCCCACGGACATTTATCACGCAATTCATCCATGATATCAAGGAGCCTTGAGAAGGAATCCAGCGCAAGGGTGTGGTCATTTTTCATAAAACTTAACTTTAATGGTTGAACCGGGTTCCAGCGCCAGAAGTTCAGCCGCACTGCCCATCATGATGGCAATCTCGAGCAGGTCAACTGAATTGATGAGTGCAAGCAGCTCTCCTGGTTCGGTGGCATGATAGGTTTCTGAAAGGTTATCAATCCGGTAGTGGTTGCTTTTCACCAGGATCTCGAACTTCCGGTTCTTTCGGGTTCTCCGGAAAAGATCCCCGGTAATGTTGGTAATCGCATTGTGATAGCTGTCGATATATATTACCTGTCCGGTGATCAGATCATGCTGGATGGCCGGGAGCAGAGGAAGTCGCTGAACATCAGACGACGGGCCTCCCCCTGATGGGGGCCACTCTTCACCCTTCAGGATATAGGCCGCAAGCATCGGAAAAAGCATCAGTTCAGGAAAACTGGGACTGAACTGGGCAGCTTGGACAGATTCGCCCAGTGCATCTTTAACTTTTGCCAGAAATGAAGCGTCTGCTACACAGTAAAATGTGGGCGAATCCTCCATGACGAGTTCAAGCAAACCGTCATCCCATCCAACCAGGTATTGTGACCGGTATTTGGCAACAACCGGCCAACGGTCGGTAGAATGGGTCTGGTTAACCAATAAAAGGTGGATGGTTCCGTCGGGAAAGCCACTTAAGGCATTTCGAAGCACAAAGGCAGCCTGAACCACGTGGAATGGCGTGATTGAGTGGGTTAATTCCACAATGCTGGCATCCGGAATATGCCTTAGCAAATGTCCTTTAAACAAACCGGCATAATAGTCATGCCGGTTCCAGTCGGTCGTTAAGGTGATGATGGCCATCCAGGATTTATCCTTTCGTAATCCCCAATTATGCTTATTTTTACCTCACGGAAACTCCCGGTTCCCAATCATGGTCGCCGGGGCTAAATTACTACATTTTATATCCCATTAATGATCGAAAAGACCATAATTTTAAAAGGAATCAATCCTCTGGTCCTATATGGTCAGAACAACTCCCACCTGGATATAATCCGTCGTTTTTTTCTCAAGGTTAAGATCGTTGCCCGGGGTGACCAATTGAAGGCCATCGGATCCGCCGAGGAAATAAATCGTTTCGAAACCAGGATGGAAACCATCTTCGGATTCATTGAAAGACATAACAGGATGTCGGTTGCAGACCTCGAGAATCTCCTGCTTGACACCCCTGACCATATCAGGGCTCAGGAGGCTACCGACGAAAAAATCCTCGTTTACGGGAATTCCGGAAAACCGATCCGGGCAAGAACCGCTCACCAGCAGGAGATGGCTGAAAAATACCGAACCCACGACCTCCTGATTGCAATCGGACCGGCAGGTTCAGGTAAGACCTACATCGCAGTAGCCCTGGCGGTCAGAGCTTTGAGGAACAAGGAGGTAAAGAAGATCATCCTGAGCCGACCGGCGGTGGAGTCGGGAGAACATCTTGGGTTTCTTCCCGGAGATTTACGCGAGAAACTCGACCCTTACCTTCAGCCCCTTTACGATGCCCTGCTGGACATGATGCCAGCACGAAAACTTCAGGAGCTGATGGAGGACAATACGATTCAGATTGCACCGCTGGCTTTCATGAGGGGGCGAACCCTTGAGAACGCATTTGTTATCCTGGATGAGGCCCAGAATGCCTCGGTGAGTCAACTGAAGATGTTCCTTACCCGCATGGGAGAGCACTCAAAATTTGCCGTGACCGGCGACATCACCCAGATCGACCTGCCCGACCGTTCAAGATCTGGGCTCGTACATGCCAGATCGATCCTGGAGGGCATTCAGGGTATTGCCATCATCGACTTCGACCGATCCGACATCATCAGGCATCGACTTGTAGAAAAAATCGTCAGAGCCTATGAAGAAGGGAAAGATGCCTAAAACCGCAATCATTAAAAACAACGTAATAAACAAAACCCATGGCAGAAGCAATCGTTAAAACAGGTTTCAGTTTTCCGGGACAGAAAGGACTTTACACTGGCAAGGTTAGAGATGTTTACAACATCAACGACGAGTATCTGGTGATGGTTGTAACCGACAGGATCTCAGCCTTTGATGTAGTTTTACCAAAAGGCATACCCTACAAGGGACAGGTTCTGAATCAGATTGCGGCCCGATTCCTTGATGCCACCCGCGACATTGTAGACAATTGGATGATAGGATCACCCGATCCGATGGTCACCGTTGGCCACATGGCACAACCCTATGCGGTGGAAATGGTGATACGGGGATACCTGACCGGTCACGCCTGGAGGGAATATAAAGCGGGAAAAAGAAGTCTTTGCGGGATTCCAATGCCAGAAGGAATGAAGGAGAACCAGAAGTTTGATGAGCCCATCATAACTCCAACTACAAAGGCTCATGAGGGTCACGATGAAGATATCAGCCGCGACCAGATCATTGCCGATGGTTTGGTAAGCGAGGCGGATTATGTGATGCTCGAAAAATACACCAGGGATCTCTTTCAAAGAGGTACAGAAATGGCGGCCCGGATGGGATTGATCCTGGTTGACACAAAATATGAGTTTGGCAGGAAAGCTGACAAAATCTACCTCATCGACGAAATTCACACCCCTGACTCTAGTCGCTTTTTCTATGCTGACACCTATCATGAAAACTTAAGCAAGGGCCTGCAGCAGAGGCAGCTTTCAAAAGAGTTTGTAAGACAGTGGCTGATCGAAAATGGTTTTCAGGGTAAGGAGGGACAAGATGTTCCACAGATCCCCGACGCATTTGTCAAAGAGGTCTCTGATCGTTACATAGAGCTATATGAGAGCATTACCGGAGATCCTTTTGTGAAGGGTTCCGGCTTACAGGTGCTTGACAGAATAGAGCAAAATACACTGGGTTTCATCTCAAAGCTTAAGATCGGGTGAGAAACCCGCTGAGGCGACCGGCGATCTGGATCGGACCCCTGGTATTCATCGTCATGATGATCTGGGTCAGGCCAGATCCGGGCAATCCGCATATCGGATACACCCTGGCCGCCGCTGCCTGGATGGCTATCTGGTGGATATCAGAGGCGGTACCCCTGGCCGTTACATCCCTTTTGCCGGTGGTTCTCTTTCCAACCCTCGGGATCATGGATGGTGCTACAGTATCGTCTACCTATTTCAACCATGTAATTTTTCTTTTCATTGGTGGATTCATGGTGGCAATGGCGATGCAGAAGTGGAACCTTCACCGCCGGATAGCCCTTAATATCCTGGCACTTACCGGAACCAGTCCCCAAAGAATCTTGCTCGGATTCATGCTAGCTTCGGCATTTCTGAGCATGTGGATATCCAATACCGCCACGGCCATGATGATGGTTCCGATCGCACTCTCCGTGATTTCAGAGCTTAAACAGGATATGCGGGCTAAAGGACAAAAAAAGTCAGACATAGCCATCCTGCTGGGGATTGCTTACGGGTGCTCGATCGGAGGGATTATGACCCTGGTGGGCACACCTCCCAATCTTTCGCTGGCAAGGATATTTCAGATTATGTTCCCCCAGGCTCCTGAAATAGGTTTTGCCCAGTGGATGATGATGGCCATGCCCGTAGGAATTACCATGTTGCTGATAGCCTGGGGCTTGCTGATCCTGATCTTTGGACTGAGAAGGAACAGTAACGACAACTGGAATACAGGCCAAATCAGAGAACTGCGACAGCAATTGGGTCCCATGTCAAGGGCTGAATTCATGATTATGACCATTTTCCTTTCGATGGCCTTCCTTTGGATCTCGCGCTCACCCATTCAACTTGGCGACTTCACCATTCCTGGCTGGTCTCTTCTCTTTAAAAACGCAAACTTCCTGAACGACGGAACGGTGGCGATTGCACTGTCAATACCCCTGTTTATGCTGAGGGTTACTCAAAGTGAAAAAAGCATTCCGTTACTCGATTGGGAGACCGCGGTTAAGCTTCCCTGGGGCATTGTGCTCCTTTTCGGTGGTGGATTTGCGTTGGCCAGCGGTTTCAGTTCATCAGGACTGGCGTTATGGATGGGAGAACATTTAAAAGGAATCTCAACACTCCCCCTTCCTTTGATCATACTTTCAGTTTCACTATTCATCACCTTCCTGACCGAGCTCACCAGCAACACGGCCACTACTGAGATGATCCTACCTGTGCTGGCCGGACTCTCCGTCAGCATTGGCGTGCATCCCCTGATCCTGATGATTCCGGCAACCCTGTCAGCCTCCATGGCATTCATGCTCCCCGTCGCAACCCCCCCAAATGCAATCATTTTCGGCTCAGGACAGATCCGGGTGGCAGAAATGGTCAGGGCCGGTATATGGCTGAACCTCGCCGGCGCTGTAGTGATAACCCTGGCAGTTTACCTGCTGGCCGGACTGGTATTTGGATTTGACCCTTCAGTACTGCCCGAGTGGGGCATGACCAAATCTTAGGTCATTTTTAAAATCAGGATTTCAAAAAAAGAGGGCTACCGTGGATTCGGCAGCCCTCTGGATCTGACGGATCAGACCGGGTATCCCTGACGGATCAGGGCCTTGATTTCTAAACCCAGTCCATGGACCCTCCCTCCTTGCAAACCACGTACCATTGAGGAGCATTTAAACCAACCTGCTGTTTGTCAACCCCATAAACACACCATCCCGAAACTCCGGCTTCCACTTTATGGAAAGGCAGGACGGGATTCAAAACCCGACCCATTTGGTCATACTTCAACAAATCTTTACCTTTGGCAGGCTTTAAAACCAATGATGATCAAGTTCTCAATATGGTCAGCAACCACCTCAATGGGTTTGCGGGTTATCCTGGCACTGATGCTTTCATCTATCACCCTGGAGGGATTTCCCCAGTTCCAGGCAGTGCCGGTGCAAATATCAAACAATCTGACCGACATACAGGGAAAGACCTATTACCTGCATGAAGTTAAGCAGGGACACACCCTGTATTCAATTGCCAGAGCTTACCGGGTTACCCAGGAGGAAGTACGTCGGCGCAACCCCATTCTTCTTGAGAAATCCCTGGCCCCTGGCATGGTATTGCTGATTCCTTATCAGCCCATCGAAGAGGCCGTCATTTATTCTCTGCAAGACACCATCCATCACCGCCATATTATTGGTTCAAAAGAAACATGGTTTTCCATTTCGCGTATTTATGGGATCAAGGTTGCGAATCTTAAAGAGAGCAATCCGAAATTCGGGTGGGGACTTACCGCCGGTGACACGCTTCTGGTCCGCAAAGACCTTATACCCCCGGGCACCCGGATTCCTGAACCTGTCATGGTTGAAAAGGTCAAAACGGTCGTCACCCCTGCTAAAAAAGACTCCACAGCCCTAATGGTAGTCGAGAAGACACCTACCATTAAAGATATAAGGCAGGCAAGGGGTAGCGAAACCAAGGTTGCCCTTTTCCTTCCGCTTCAAAACTCGATGGTTGACCCAATGCTTCATAATGACACCTTGCAGCCTGATCTCCGATTCTGGGAATTTTTGCAAGGAGCCTATCTTGCAGTCGATTCAGTCGCGAAAGATGGTTATCCAATCGATCTGAAAGTGTTTGACACAGAAAGATCTGTTCAGCGAATGGAACAGATCATCCGTTCAGGTGAACTCGACCAGGTTGACCTGATCATAGGACCGGTCTACCCGCAGGAGCTCTCAGTAATTGCCCGCTATGCAAGTGATAAAAGAATTCCACTGGTTTCACCCCTGTCGGGCCGGGCAGACGTTCTGAAGGGTAATCCCTATGTTTTTCAGGCCAACCCATCCCAGGAGAGCCAGATGATACAAACTGCCACATACCTGTCGGCAAGAACCCAACATCATCTCGTGATTCTTGCTCCATTCTCTGACAGATCTAACCAAGAACTCCTTGAACTGGCAGGAATTATTTCCAATAAACGCTCGAATTATGCTCCTGATCCGAATGTAGGTTTTCTGTTTTACAATCAGGCTAGCAAACAATTTAAGGACAGAGATTCTGTACATGCAAGCCTATACACCACCATGAAGGCAGGACATCCTAACCTTGTGATTCTGCCTACTGAGGACGAGGCATTTGCCACTGAAATTGTGAATCGGCTCAAGTTACTGCCTGAGACATATCAGATCTCGATTTTCGGAACACCTTCGTGGAGTGAATTCACAAATATTGATATTCAATACCTCTTTGACCTAAATCTTGAATATCCCAGCAACTTCTCCTATCCATTTATCGATTACCTGGATCCACATGTATTGGATTTCTGCAAGCTTTATCATAAAAACTGGAGCAGTGAACCCAGCCGGTTTTCATTTCAGGGTTTCGACATAACTCTCTATTTTCTGAAGCAAATAACGGTCTATCAGGAAAACAAAAAGAACCGATTGGAAGATATTGAGCGTGCCCCAACAGAGCCTGCGCTTCTAACCCCGTTTCACTTTTTATCTACAGGACGGGGCAATGGATTTGAAAACCAGGCTGTACCGGTGATCCGTTATAATAATGAAACCCTGACCCGCCAAAGAATTGAAGTGGTCAGATCCTCCGAAAGAAACCCTTAGGGCTTCAGTCTCCAAGAGTCGCTACCATAACCGCCTTGATAGTGTGCAGGCGATTCTCGGCTTCATCAAAAACGATTGAATTTTCAGATTCAAAAACATCTTCGGTAACCTCCATACCATCCATTCCGAACTTCTGAAAGATATCCTCGCCTACTTTGGTCTCCCGGTTGTGAAAGGCAGGTAGGCAATGCAGGAACCTGACGTCGGGATTGCCGGTCATTTCCAACACTTTAGTGTTAACCTGGTAGGGTCTGAGCAACGAAATCCTCTGCTCCCATACCGAATCGGGCTCTCCCATGGAGACCCATACATCCGTATACAAGAAATCACAACCCTTCACAGCCTCTTCAACATCCTCCGTGAAAAGCAGTCCTGCTCCCGTATCTTTTGCAATCTCCTTACAGGTTGAGACCAGCTCATCCCCCGGAAACAACGATTTCGGAGCAGCAACCCTGAAATCCATGCCCATTTTGGATGCTCCGACCAATAAAGAATTCCCCATGTTGTTACGGGCATCACCCAAATAACAGAAAGAAACTTCGCTGAGCGGCTTCTCAATGTATTCAAGCATGGTCATAAAATCGGCGAGCACCTGGGTCGGATGAAACTCATCCGTAAGTCCGTTCCATACCGGCACCCCGCTGTACAGGGCCAGTTCTTCAACCGTCTTCTGAGCGTAGCCGCGGTATTCAATGCCGTCATACATCCGGCCAAGCACCCTGGCAGTGTCCTTCATCGACTCCTTGGCTCCGATTTGAGAACCCGATGGGCCTATGTAGGTCACCCTTGCCCCCTGATCAAAAGCAGCAACCTCAAAAGCACAACGTGTTCGGGTAGATGCCTTTTCAAAGATAAGGGCAATGTTTTTGCGGGACAGTCGGGGCTGTTCGTATCCTCCATACTTGGCGGCCTTCAGGTCAAGTGAAAGGTTCAGCAGAAAATTTATCTCCCGTGGGGTAAAATCGAGCAGCTTTAAAAAACTGCGATTCCTGAGATTGTAAGCCATTTGAATATAGTTTATTATGATTTGACTTCAGAATCATTCACAATGCCGGAGGAGTGTATCTTTTAAGATCCTCGGGATCATAATCCCTGGTAATCTTGGTTCCGTACTTTTTGTTTTCCAGTTTAAAAGCCTCCGTGATCACGGCCTTCGCCCCACCCTGCTCAACAAACTGTAAACAGGCCCGGATCTTGGGTGCCATGGTTCCTTCTCCAAAAGCACCCGATTTAAGCAGGTGCCTGGTGTCTTCGACATTGAGAAACTCCAGCACCTCCTGGTCCGGCTTTTTAAAATTCCTGAATACATAGGGCACATCCGTTAAGATGTAAAACTCATCGGCTCCGATCCGTGCAGCCAGCAGTGAGGATGCCAGATCCTTGTCAATCACCGCCTCGGCCGCCCTGACCAGGCCCTCTTCATCAAAATAAACGGGTATTCCGCCTCCTCCTACCGCTATCGTGATCACCCCCTGTCTCGCAAGGTACTCAATCACCTTCTCATTGATGATCTGCACCGGCTTTGGCGACGGCACCACCCGTCGGTAGCCACCCTCCACCTTAATCTCTTCCTTAAAGATCCAACCTTTCTGCTGCGAAAGGAGCTCAGCCTGCTCAACGTTATAGATTTTGCCAACCCGTTTGGTGGGACCCTGAAAAGCCTCATCCTGATGGTCGACCACCACTGCGGTGACCAGAGTCACAACCTCTTTATCAATCCCGTACTTCCTGAGAACGTTGCGCAGCATCCGCTCGATCATGTATCCAATGCCTCCCTGGCTGTCTGCCACACAAATATCCAGAGGCATCTGAGGTATCCCGTATACCTGCTCACCAGCGTCGCTCCGCATGAGGATATTGCCAACCTGAGGACCGTTCCCATGCGAAATAACCAGATCATAACCCTCCCTGATCAGAAAAATCAGGTTTTCAAGGGTATCAGTGGTGTTTTTCTCCTGCTCCTCGATCGTTCCAGCCTGATCTCCCCTGAGCAAGGCATTGCCCCCAAGGGCGATTACCGCAAGTCTATTCATTTATGGTCAGTTAAAACACAAAACTATAAAATTAATCCATCCTGATTTTTAAGGAAACATTCCTAATTTTGACGGTTTAGAAC
>CAYGOU010000109.1:0-9629 GCA_964351455.1 uncultured Porphyromonadaceae bacterium | reverse complement strand
GCGGGAAACGGGATTCGAACCCGCGACCCTCAGCTTGGGAAGCTGATGCTCTACCCCTGAGCTACTCCCGCGGTGCGACAAAATTAACAAATAAAGGACAGGGCATTATTTGATTTTGGATTCATCGATCATTTTTTCAGAATGAGCAACCACAGTTGCTACAGCGGTATCACCCGTAACATTGACCACGGTTCTCAACATATCAAGGGGTCGGTCGATTCCTAGAATAAGTGCGAGTCCTTCAACCGGTATGCCCACTGATGAGAGCACAATTACCAGCATGACGATGGATCCTCCCGGAACTCCCGGCGAACCAATGGCTGCCAGCAGGGCAGTCATTAGAATGGCCAGCTGCTCCCATAAGTTCAGGTCGATGCCGAAAACCTGGGCAATAAATACGGCAGCAATGGCCTGATAGCATGCAGTTCCATCCATGTTGATGGTTACCCCAACCGGAAGAACGAAATTGGTGATCTCTTCTGAAATGCCCAGTCCTTCCTGGGATTCCTTCATGGTTACAGGAAGGGTTGCCGCACTGCTGCTTGTTGAAAAAGCCACCATCTGGATGGGAAAAATGGCCTTGATGAACTTGCTGAATTTGACCTTACGGATGAAAACCTTCAGATAAATGGGATAAAAGACGAATATGCAGGCCATCAATCCAAGAACGGCGGTCATGAAGTAGAGTCCCAGTGCCTTGAACAGGTCAACATCACCTGAAAAATCGACTATGAGGCCTGCCAGAAGCGCAAAAACCCCATAAGGTGCGATCATCATGATGATGTCTATCAACTTAAGGATGATGTCGTTTATGCTCTCTACGACGTGTCTGAAAGGCCGGATTTTCACTTCCGGAAGCAGCATCATGGCAATGGCGATCAGGATTGCAAACAGGATGACCTGAAGCATGTTGCTGTTCTCAGAAGCGGCTGAAAAAATGTTCTCGGGCACCATATCCACTAGAAACTGCAATGGTCCATGCTCCTGCATTTTCTCAGCTGCCAGGCTTTTATCTGAAACCGATGAGGAGAACTTCTCGAGGTATTCTGCCCTCTTCTCTTCGGGAAAGGTATTACCCGGTTTGATGAGGTTTACAACGGCCAGTCCCACCACGATCGATCCCAGCATGGATAGCACGTAGAGCAACAGGGTTTTGATACCCAATTTGCTCAATTTCCCGATGTTGCCAAGTCCTGAAATACCCTTGATGAGCGATGCAAAAACCAGGGGTACGGCAATCAGTTTCAGCAGATTAATGAAAATGACTCCCCACGGTTTGATCCATGAGGTTGTGAATTCAATCAGGTTGATTTGAACGGCAAGAATGCCCCAAAGCAAGCCGGCGACCATTCCTATGATGATCTTCAGATAGAGTGGAATTTTCTTTCTCATTAAGCAGTAGAAGGAATTAGATTTGGCCACCTCGAAACCGTCAAATATACACTTTAGGTTCAATTTCCCCATTGCTAACCAACAATCCGTTCAAAGCAAGAGCCCTCATCTCATCTTCCCCCGGGAAGACCCTTACCGGAGCAATCCATGCGATCCTGAAAGTAACCATCTGAACAAAGCGTTCATTGAAGGCTACACCTCCTGTTAAAAGGATGGCATCTACCCTGCCCTTCAGCACTACACTGCAGGCACCGATCTCCTTTGATACCTGGTAGGCCATCGCCTCATAGATGAGGAGTGCATATTGATCCCCCTCCTTCACTCTTCGTTCGACCTCACTGGCTTCATTGGTTCCCAGATAGGCAACCAATCCCCCTTGTCCGAGAACCATCCTGTGCACCTCCTCCTGGGTATACTTACTTGAATAGCAAAGCCTTATCAATTGAGATACCGGCAGGGTTCCTGACCTTTCCGGAGAGAAGGGACCTTCACCGTCAAGTCCCTGGTTAACATCCACCACTCTGCCCTTTTCATGAACGCCCACTGAAATACCTCCACCCAAATGTGCAACGATCAGATTCAGTTCCTCATACGGTTTATCGATTGAACGGGCAAAAGAACGGGCAACCGCTTTCTGGTTCAGTGCATGAAAAATTGATTGTCTTGAAAAATTTGGATGTCCGGCAATCCTGGCCACATCACTCAATTCATCAACCACCACGGGATCTGCAATGTAGGCCTTTGCCCCGGGAATTGACTTCACCAGGTCCTGAGCGATGATTCCACCCAGATTGCTTGCGTGCTGACCCATGATGCCAATTTTAAGATCCCGTATCATGGCCTCATTCACCTCATATACCCCGGATTGAATTGGTTTGAGCATACCACCCCTTCCAACCACCACACCAATTTCCTGAATGTCGATTCCTGCAGCCAGCAGTTCTTTTACGATCAACTCCTTTCGATAGGCAAACTGGTCGGTTATTATTGAAAACCCGGCGAGTTCTTCAGCAGAATGCTTGATGCTCTTTTGAAACACTGTACGCAAGCTGTCGAAGATCGCGATCTTGGTTGAAGTTGAGCCTGGATTGATGGCCAAAATCCTTAGGGGTTTCACCGTTTCGGTCATGGATGCGCGGAGTTTATCAGATGCATGCTGCAAGCAATATGCTATTGAGTTTTGAATCCGGTGAATCTGACCTTGATGTCAGCACGATCGGGGCTGTGGCTCCAATTACCACCGATGCCACCCTGACCTCAGAAAGATAGGTCAGGGTCTTGTAAAAGACATTACCAGCTTCGATATCGGGCATCAGCAGCAGATCGGGATCTCCGGGCACCACTCCGCCAATGTTTTTATGGCGGGCACTTTCAGCGCTGATGGCATTGTCAAGGGCCAGTGGACCCTCAACCACGCATCCTTTGATAATTCCATCCCTGTTCAGGCTGGCCAGGTCTCCGGCATCAACCGTTGCCTGCATCTGTTCATTCACCACCTCCACGGCAGCAATTGCTGCAACCTTTGGAATAAGAATCCCAAGTTGATGCATACAATCCACCGCATTGGAAAGGATGGACTTTTTCTGATTCAGATCGGGAGCGATGTTGATTGCTACGTCGGTAACGCCCAACATCTTGTGGTAAAAACGGGTTTCAAACCAGGCAAAATGAGAAAGGAGTTCACCCTTGCGAAGTCCCCACTCCTTGTTTAAAACGCCCTTTATGAGTGCCGAGGTAGAACAGTTGCCTTTCATCAGGATGTGGGCATTGCCACCACTGATCATTCGCACCGATTTCTCAACCGCCAATTGGGAATCCGTTTCGTTTACCACATCAAACTTTCCAGGGGCATGACCAAGATTTCGGAGCTGGGTATTGATTTCAACAGCATCACCGATAAGGACAGGCTCAATGAATCCTTTGTCTGAAGCCATGCAAACCGCCTCCAGCGCATGCCTGTCGTGAGCCACGGCCAGAACGAGGCGCCTCTTTGCTGTGTGCGACGATACCCGGTCACCAAGCTCTGAAAGCTTCGAAATCATAACAGAAAAGGTTTATTTTCTGGCGGCAACAATCCTTTCGGTATCTTCAGCTATAACAAGTTCTTCATTGGTGGGAACCACCATTGCGGTTACTCTGGATCCCTCCTTACTGATAACCTGAAGCTTCCCCCTGAGTCCTTTATTTCGGTCATAATCGAAATCAAGTCCAAGGAAACCGAGGTGATTGCAGATTTCCTCCCTGGTCTCGGATCCATTCTCACCAATACCGCCTGTAAAAATGAGCAGATCAACTCCATTCATTGCGGCGGCATAGGCTCCAATGTATTTAACAACCCTGTAATGATACATCCTGAGGGCCAGTTCGGCTCTGGGATTCTTGTTTTCCCAGGCTTCCTTCTCAATTTCCCGCATATCCGAAGAGATGCCCGTAATCCCCAACATCCCGCTGTGCTTATTGATCAGCGTATTTGCGGTTTGATGGTTGATTTCCTCTTTGTCCATAATGAAAGTGAGAGCTCCGAGGTCAAGGTCGCCCGAACGGGTCCCCATGATCAGTCCTTCGATTGGAGTGAAACCCATTGAGGTGTCGACCGATTTTCCATTCTGAATGGCGGCCACCGATGCTCCGTTGCCAAGATGGCAAGTTATAATCTTTAGGTTTTTTATGTCAAAGTGCTGGCTGTCACAGGCAAGATGTGCCACATATCGGTGAGATGTCCCGTGGAAACCATACCTTCTGATGCCGTATTTGGTATAGAGCGAATATGGGATTCCGTACATATAGGCGTAATCGGGCATGGTCTGATGAAAAGAGGTGTCGAAAACGGCCACCTGCGGGATATTGGGAATCAACTCGCGCATCGCATCAATACCCTTGAGGTTTGCCGGATTATGAAGGGGGGCCAGTTCGGCGCACTTAACGATTTCATTATAAACAAAATCATCGATGAAGGCACTCTGATCAAACTTCTCTCCCCCATGCGCAACCCTGTGACCGGCTGCATCAATTTCGGACAGGTTCACAAGGCATCCATACTTTTCGCTGGTAAGTACCCCAAGCAAATATTCTATTCCTGTCTGATGATCCAGAATCTCTCCGTCAAAGGTGATTTTCCTTCCATCTTTCATGCTGTGCTTCATGAACGAACCCTTCAGCCCGATTTTCTCGACGATGCCCTTTGCAAGCAGTTCTTTTTTTGTCATATCAAAGAGCTGATACTTGATCGAGGAGCTTCCGCAGTTTAATACAATTACTTTCATGGATCAGGCTTTCTTATTTGGATTCGTTGATGATTTTCTTTCCTTCAGGAGTGTAGCGGTAAAAGCCCTTTCCGGTGGTCCGTCCAAGATGGTTTGCCCTAACCAGTTTCTTCAGCATCGGTGAGGCCTTATATCGCATATCTCCAAATTCGTTGTACAGATTATCAAGCCAGCGAACCACCTTGTCCAATCCGATTTTATCAGCCAGTTCAAAAGGGCCCATACCCAATCCCAGTCCTGACCTTACTGCCAGGTCAATGTCTTCCATCGATCCGATTCCTTCCATCAAAACTTCACAGGCTTCGTTGATCAGCGTTGCGAACAGGCGAACAGAAAGCAAGCCAGGGCTCTCATCAACCGGAATCATCTGGCGTCCGATGAGCTTGACAAACCTTTTTACATTCTCATATGTTTCTGGCGAAGTGTTGAGTCCCCTTACCACTTCAACAATATTGGCTGCAGGATTTGCAGTTGAGAAGTGCAGACTGACGCATCGGTCCTTGTATTTCAGCTCCGACGAGAGCTCGGTAATGACGATTGTGGTTGAGTTCGTGGCAATGATGGTTGAGGGGTCGACGTTCTCCTCGATGCGCTTGAATATTTCCTTTCTCAGGCTTACGCGTTCTTCGCGTGAGCGGCTTTTGATCGCCTCGATAACAAGGTCGCAGCCATTCAGATCCTTACAATGGATGGTTCCTTTGATGCGGTTCATCACCAGGCGTTTTTCGCTCTGTGTCATTCCCCACTGGTTGATTTTGTTGTCAAGTTCAGCCTCCATGGACTGTAAGGCTGCGGCGATTTTTTCATGATCGACCTCAACGAAAACCACATCGATGCCATGTGTAGCAATCATCATGGCGATGTTTTGGCCAACTGTTCCGCAACCCACTATACCTACCTTTGAAAAGAGCGCTTTGGGCTTGTGTTTCTGACTCAGTGCAAATTGCTCGATGGATTCAATAATCTCAGACATATTTATATTATCAGATGTTTAAAAACCAGCGGCCTGATTTGCCGTGATGGCAACCAGGTTTACAATGTCACTAACAGAACATCCTCTTGAAAGATCGTTGATCGGAGCTGCCATGCCCTGAAGCACGGGACCAACAGCTTCGGCATCGGCCATTCGTTGAACTAATTTATAGGCAATGTTTCCGGTTTCTAATGTTGGAAAAATCAAGACATTGGCTCTTCCGGCAATTTTACTTCCAGGTGCCTTTTTTTGTCCGATTGACTCAACGATAGCAGCATCGGCCTGAAGTTCACCATCGATGAGAAGCGAAGGCTCCATTTCCTGGGCGATCCGTGTTGCTTCAACAACCTTGTCGACCATTTCATGCTTTGCACTCCCTTTTGTCGAAAAGCTCAGCATGGCCACCCTGGGCTCCAGTCCTGCCAGAGCGCGGGTGGTTTTAGCGCTGGATACGGCTATTTCAGCCAACTCCCTGGCACTTGGATTTGGATGAACCGCGCAGTCGGCAAAAATGATCAGTCCGTTGTCACCAAACTGCCGATCTTTCAGAATCATTAGAAACGCCCCCGAAACCACAGATATTCCGGGTAATGTTTTGACATAATGAAAAGCGGGACGTAACACGTCACCCGTGGCATTATCGGCACCGGCGACCTCTCCATCGGCATCACCGGCCTTTATCATCAGCGTTGCCAGATAAAGCGGATCTTCGATGAGCCTCATCGCCTCTTCAATCGTCATACCCTTGCTCTTTCTCAACTCTACCATCATCCCCGCATATTTTTCTTTGTAAGGATGCTGTTTTGGGTTAACGATACTGGCCTTATCGATGTTCGTAAGTCCAAGTTTACGGGCTTGTCCGTGAATCTCATTTTCATTGCCTATCAGAGTGATCCTGGCAATCTCCTCACCTAAAATGATATCTGCGGCCTTGAGTGTGCGCTCTTCCAAACTTTCAGGCAAAACGATTCTTTGGGGATTATTACGGGCCTTTTCCTGGATGGTTTTAAGTAATTCCATGTAAATCAATAGTTTGAGCAGGTAAAAATGAATTCACAAATATACCCAAAATATGGCACCCTTCAAGAGAAGGCCACCATGATTTTTATCAGCATCTGTGGGGTTTTTGCTATTTTTACAAATCCGAAACCTTTGACCTGGGTAGTTGTTATTGAAAACAAATTCTGATCACAAAAAAAAGACCGCCATGCTATTTGACCTCGATTTGATTCAAAGCGTTTACAACCAGTTTCCTGTTAAAGTTTCACATGCCAGAAAGCTTCTCAACAAGCCCCTCACCCTGACCGAAAAAATTCTTTACGCCCACCTTTATGACCGGCTTCCGGCTCAGCCTTACCAGAGGGCCACCGACTATGTTGACTTTCAGCCTGACCGCGTTGCCATGCAGGATGCAACTGCACAGATGGCCCTGTTGCAATTCATGCAGGCAGGAAAAGCCAAGGTAGCGGTACCGTCGACTGTGCACTGCGATCACCTGATCCAGGCCAGAAACGGAGCTGTGGCCGATCTCGCCGCTTCTCTTGAGAATAACGAGGAAGTATTTGATTTTCTGTCTTCTGTATCTAACAAATACGGAATTGGTTTCTGGAAGCCCGGTGCCGGAATCATTCATCAGGTGGTGCTTGAGAATTACGCATTCCCTGGAGGCATGATGATCGGTACCGACTCGCATACGGTGAATGCTGGTGGACTTGGCATGGTAGCCATAGGAGTCGGAGGAGCCGATGCGGTTGACGTGATGGCGGGAATGGCCTGGGAGCTTAAGTTTCCTAAGCTTATCGGAGTTAAATTGACCGGAAGGCTCAGTGGATGGACCTCGGCAAAAGATGTGATTCTCAAGGTAGCCGGGATCCTGACAGTCAAGGGGGGAACCGGTTACATTCTCGAGTATTTCGGGGATGGTGCGCTCACCATTTCGGCCACCGGCAAGGGCACCATCTGCAATATGGGGGCAGAGATCGGAGCCACCACATCCCTTTTTGGTTATGACCTGAAGATGGCTGATTATTTAAAGGGAACGGGACGGGAGGCGGTCGCAAACCTGGCTGATCAGATTTCGGCCCATCTGACCGGTGACCCGGAAGCTTACGCCGATCCTGAATCCTTTTTTGATCAGGTGATCGAGATAAACCTTTCAGAGCTTGAACCGCATATCAACGGACCCTTCACCCCCGACAAAGCATGGCCTCTTTCAAGATTTGCCCAGGCTGTCATTGAGCATGATTATCCACGCAAACTGGAGGTTGGCCTCATTGGTTCATGCACCAATTCAAGCTATGAAGACATTACCCGTGCGGCTTCCATCGCCCGGCAGGCAATAGAGAAAAAGATCAGGGTCAAGTCGGAGTTCACTGTTACGCCAGGTTCTGAACAGGTAAGATATACGATCGAGCGGGACGGCCTGATCGATGTGTTTGATCAGATTGGCGGGGTTCTGCTGGCCAACGCCTGCGGTCCATGCATCGGTCAGTGGGCTCGTCACAATGCCGACAAGCAGGAGAAGAATTCTATCATCACCTCGTTTAACCGTAATTTCGCCAAGCGTAACGACGGGAACCCAAACACACATGCTTTTGTAGCCTCCCCTGAGATTGTGACTGCCCTGGTTCTCGCAGGGGATCTCACCTTCAATCCGATGACAGATTATCTGATTAATGAAATGGGCGAGCAGGTGAAATTGGAAGAGCCGCAGGGGATTGAACTTCCTCCTCGTGGTTTTGCGGTTGGGGATGCTGGTTACCAGGAGCCGGCCAAAGATGGTTCTCACATTCAGGTAAGGGTTGCTCCCGATTCCAACAGGCTGCAACTGCTTGATCCCTTTCAGCCTTGGAACGGCAAGGATCTTACCGGTTTGCACCTATTGATTAAGGCTCAGGGTAAATGTACCACCGACCATATTTCAATGGCAGGGCCTTGGCTTCGCTACCGCGGTCATCTTGAGAATATTTCGAACAACCTCCTTATCGGGGCCGTAAATGCATTCAACGGAGAAACCAACCAAGTAAAAAACTCACTGACAGGCGAATACCTTGCAGTGCCCGAAGCGGCCAAAGCTTACAAACAGGCTGGATCGGGCTCCGTTGTGTTCGGGGACGAGAATTACGGTGAGGGATCCTCTAGGGAGCATGCTGCGATGGAGCCCAGATTTCTTGCGGTCAAAGCCATCATTGTAAAGTCGTTTGCCAGGATCCATGAAACCAATCTGAAAAAACAGGGAATGCTGGCTTTGACTTTTGCTGACAAGAGTGATTACGACAAGGTTCTTGAGGGTGACCTCATTGACATTGTGGGCCTGAGTGATTTCAGTCCCGGCAAAAACCTCAAGGTAGTATTGAACCACTCCGACTACAGTCAGTACACCTTTGAGGTTTGTCACAGTTACAATGAGAATCAGATTGAATGGTTCAGAGCCGGTTCTGCCCTGAATCTGATCAAGATGCAGGAGCGTTGATCAAAACAGTCGTGAGCCTTACTTTGGTTTTCCGCTGGTTGTAAACAGGCGGCCGACCAAGGCAATTTTTTCTGGCTCGCCCATAAGGATCAGAATGTCATTTTCGTGAATGATCGTATCAGGATCGGGGTTTACAAAGTTCTCATTCCCTCTTCTGATTGCCAGCACATTGACTCCAAAATCTTTTCTTATTGAACTCTCCAGCAGGCTCACACCAACAAGTCGGGCCTGAGGCTTAACCCTCACTGCAGCGATTTCAAGGTTTGGAAAGTGTGCATCAATGGCAGCAAGACCCTCTAGTACCTTTTTTGAGGGACTACGAAACATTTCATAGCTATCTGCCCTGATTTCAGCCACCCATTTTTCGATTTCATCCTTAGGAAGCAGGTATTTGTTAAGGATCCTCGCAAAAATTTCGACGGCGGTTTCATAATCCTCCGGAATCACTTCATCCACACCCAGCTGGTAAAGGGCTTCAACATCCCCGATAAAGCGGGTTCTGATGATTAAATAAGCCTTAGGATTCAAT
>CAYGOU010000108.1:0-9701 GCA_964351455.1 uncultured Porphyromonadaceae bacterium | reverse complement strand
TCAGATTCTGGCCGTTCACAAAGATGGTGAAACCCCTCCAATCTTTCCAAATTCTGGCATCCAGGGTGAAAAACCCGGGTATGGTGAGGGTATTGGCATCATCCATCCACTGCTCACCCGTATAGGTAGCCTGCAGGGTGGCGTTGACCCATCGGTTGATCCAGGTGAAGCCTGCAGCCACCTTATGCCTTGGAACATACATGAGCTGCTTGCCCACCAGCGCCTCCAGTCCGGGGGTTGAGCGGGTGTCGGTGATGGTTGAGTGGTGCAGTGCGTAATTGACCCAGCCGTCAAAACCTGCCATCAGATTGACCTTCATGGAGAGTTCTGCCCCAAGGATTCTGACGCCGGTAATGTTTCTGGCCTCCATGACCGGTCTTTTACGGCTACCCTGCAGCACCGAGTCGCCGGTTCCGATCAGGTAGATAAACTCTTCACCGTGTGTGTAGAAGAGAGCTCCGTTCAGGGTCATTCTGTTCCAGAGATGAAGCTGCGAGCCGGCCTCGAAGTTATCTATGTTCTCCGGTCCCAGGAGCGGATTGGCGCGCTTGAAGCCGCCGCGGATGAAACCCGAGCGGCAGAGGTCGTCGAGCACCGATGGCCTGAATCCGTGTCCGTAAGAGGTATAGACCGTCCAGTTGTTCAGGATGTGTAGGCGGAGAGCCAGCTTCGGACTGAATTCATTCCAGGTGTTTTCACCCAGTTCAAGGTTTTCGAGTTGCTTGAGGATGCTGGTGGCCGAAGTGGGGTCGGTAATAAAGAATTTTCCTTCGTAAAAGGTTACATGGTCATACCTCACCCCTCCGATGATGGCAAGGCGGTCGGGAATCAGGTCGTATTCGTCCTGCAGGTATAGTGCCAGGTTGCGGGTTTTACCCTGGTTGGTGACGATGTCGGTTGAGGTGCTGTACACATCCCGTCCGTTTACGCTGCCCCATTTCATTTCGGCGCCCAGGGTGATGGTATTCCTGCCCAGGCGATGGTAGTAGCGCGACAGGATCCCCTGGTCATCGCGGTCTGAGGTTACATCGTAGGAGGTATAAACAGGATTGTTGCCGCTGAGCCTGACCGATTCGGTGAGCCGGATGTAATCCTCTTTTTGAGAATAGGCCTGCCACTCCCAGCCCGTATTGGCGGTTTTTCCGCTGTACCGGATCGACTGGCTCCAGACCGAATGACCGAAGAAGGTTCCGCCCGGATCGAGGATCAGGCTGCCCGATCCCCGCTTGTCATACCAGTAGGATCCGTTCCATTCGATGTAATGGTCGGCAGCAATGCGGTAGCCCAGCCGGGCGCCGGTTCCCCACTCCCTCAGCGGGGTGGCGATCACGGTGCTGTCGCGCTCCTCCTCCGGAACGTTGATGTATCCGTCGCTGCGGTTGCCAAAGGCGTTAACTCCCCAATAGAAACCACGGTCAGGCTTCGCAGTGGTGCCCGAAAGGGAGAGGCGCGCCATCCGGGTGTTGAAGGTTCCGGCTTCGACCGCTCCATAACCCTCCAGTTTCTTCTGTGGTTTCCGTGAGATGAGGTTGATGACTCCACCCATGGCATGACCTCCGTAGAGCGAGGATGAGGGACCTTTGGCCATCTCGATCTGACGGATATCCGCCGTATTGATCATGTTCCAGTTCACAGATCCCCCGTCGGCCTTGTTCAGCGGCATTCCATCGAGCAACACCAGGCTCCTGCCCTGCTGGTCTCCGCCCAATCCTCTCATGCTTACAGTGGTGCGGTGATCAAGGATACCCCGCTCGCGGCTGATGTTGATACCGGTGACCTGTCTGAGTGCATTGTCGATCGAGTGCATCGGGGTTGACTCCATCTGCTTTGATGAGATCAACTCAACCTGACCCGGAACATCCTTCAGTCTTTGAAGGGTGCGGGTAGCGGTCACGATCACCGTGCCGGGGTTGACGGGTGAAGGAATCAGGGTGATGTTCAGTTCCCGGTCGGCCTGACCAGGCTGAATTGAAATCTCCTCGGGAAAGTAGCCAATATGGGAGATCCTGATAACCTGCCTCTTCCCTTCAGGGAGTGTGAGGCTGAACCGACCCTGATCATCCGTAACGGTACCCTGCGAATCACCGGTTACGATGTGCACCCCGCTCAGCGGAATGCCCCTGTTTCCATCGGTAACGGTACCCCGAACAATTCCCTGGGCATGCAGGCTGAGTGCCATGGCCCAGATTAAAAAGCATATTCCTGTTTTTTTCATGGTTTAAATTTTCGACATGCAAAAGTATGCATATCGCAGTGCATGAAAAGGATTTTTATCATGTTCAGACAGAATCATCGGCTTGCCGGAGATTTTTCGGGGTTGATCACCCCCTGGCCGGCCTCCCGGATGATGAGCAGTCCCTTTTCGGGGTCAAGCATAAAATCCCTGAAGCGGAGCGCCCAGCTTCTCCGGGGTGCCCTGTCGAGCACGGCGAGGCCGTAATACATGGTTGAACCCCGCTTGTCGATGCGGATTCCGGGCCGCTCTCCGGGAATATCAACTGAAACGCCGGCGTATTGGTCCTCGAAGACCGGATTGCCCAGGTTGATCTCATCCGGCAGGTCAAGATAGCTGAAGCCATGCTGGATCGCTACGGAGCGGTAGGTAAAAATGTAATCAATGTTACCGCTCTCAAGCAGGGCATTCAGATCGGCCTCCTTGGGCCGGATAAACCGCAGGTCTTTTTGTTCGAGCAGCACCCGGTCGAATCCGTCGTAGAACTTTTCGGCCAGCTGAAACATCATGAGGGTGCGATATCCGCAGGGATCTGAATCGGGATCGCTGCGCCCGAACCTGACCGACGGGCTGGCGACCACCCTGTACCAGTTCTCCTGGTTCACGGTATCGGCTCCGCGGGATCCCGGCAGATATGCGACACAAAGGGTATTGGTGGCAAAGAGGATGTTCTCACGGGTGTAATCCGGAATCAGAAACTGGTCGATCAGCTCCCAGTCGGCCAGCGCAATCAGGTCGGCCTCGCGGTTCAGTTCGGTCACCTTTCTGACGCAGGCCAGGCTACCGGCCGCCTCGAGCAACACCCTCACTTCGGGATGCTCCGCCTCGAAGGCCCGCGCGATTCTCTGCATCGGTACCGAGAGGCTTCCGGCGTGAAAGATGGCCAGTTCAGCCTGCTTGTTCCGACCCGCCCGGTTCATGCCCGTCAAAGCCTTATGGGTAAAGCGGTATGTTTTACCGCCGTCAAGAATCATCCCGTCGCCTTGGCTGTTCTTACCCGACCGGCTGATTCCTTTAACAGGATGTTGGCTGTAGCCATCCGGAACCATCGGTTTCCAGGCCGATGTAACTCCCCCGGGCAGGCGTACCTTAAAGATGAGACGGTTTTTTCGCTTATGCCACTCCACCCTGACCTCGCCCTCAGGCAGTTCAAGGGTGGCGCTCAGCCGGTTCACGTCCTCAACGGGAGCAGGAGCCAGCAGGATTCTCGCTCCCGGCGCACCCTCCATTCTGAAGCCGGCAAGCCAGCGGTACAACCAGGCCACCACCGATCCGAACATCGGGTGGTTCTGTGAAAAGGTGTTGTCGCTCTCTTTCCAGGTTTCCCAGAGGGTGGTGGCCCCATGGTTAATCATGTGGCGCCATCCGGGATAATCCTCACGGGCGACCAGATCAAAGGCCAACTGATGATTTCCGCTCTTTGACAGGGCCTCGAGGATCCATTGGGTGCCGAATATACCGGTGATCAGTCCGCCATCCTCCTCTTCGATGGATTCAAGCAGTCGACGGGTGGCCTCAGCCCTCTCATCCTCCTGAAGAACATCATGATACAGCAGGGCGGCATACCAGCTCTGCCTGTTCCGGATCTCTCCGGGGGGCCTGTTCCAGAGCGAATCGATGATCAGATTTTCAAGGTTTTGCACCTCCGTTTTGAATCGGACGGTGCCGGCGGTATCCTTCACGGCTCCGGCAAAGCTATGCATGGCGCGCAAAACCTGCAGGTGATGCATCGTTCCGGTGAGCAGCGGCGGCACCGGCTTAAGGCTCTCATGATCGCCCAATCCCTGCCTCACCAGTCCTTCAGGATGAATGAGCTTCACCTTATCCATCCACCTCAGGTTGGCCGGGTACCACTCCCTCACCAGGGCGGTGTCGCGGTAGAAGTTGAAAAGCTGGTTTTGAACAAGCAGGTAGGCCGACTCCCATGAGAGGCCGCAATATTTTATTCCCACAAAGGGGGCCGTATCGACAAAAACGGAGTCTCTCATGGCATCCGCCCAGTCGTGGAGGGTTTTCACATAGAAATCCTTCATGTCGTGCATGAAGAGGTAGCTCTCGGCGGTGGCGTTGATGTCGCCCCCATATCCGAATTTCTCGCGAGCGGGACAGTCAGACTGCACGCCGGCCAGGTTTGAAAGAAAGGTCTGGTTGCTGACCTCCAGCATCCGGTTCAGCCAATCGGCATCGGTGGTGAGCGTGCCTGTGACAGCCACATCCGTATTAAGCCGGAAGGCGGTAAAGGATTCTGCCATTGGTTTATCCTTCATTCCGGTAACCTCGACATACCTGAATCCATGAAAGGTATACCGTGGCTCGAACAATACCCGATCGCCTGCCGGAACCACTCCATTGACCTGATATGCAACGTCGGGGGCTCCAGGTCCCCCCACCCCTTTTCGCTTGATCTGTCCCGCCACCCCGGTCATCACGTTCAAGGTGCTGTCGGGATAGATTCTCTCTCCGAATCTGAAGATGAGGGTATCTCCGGGAGTTGAGGGCCCCTCATAGCGTATGATTCCGGCCAGGTTGGTGCCGAAATCGATGATCCAGGCCGAATCGGCGGTCATCCAGATATCGGCCGGCTTATAGGATGCCGACCTGACCACAGGCGGAAAGGGGGCGGGCATCAGAAGGCCACCCGGCCCGGGCACTTCAGCGGCAAAGCTCCACCCATTATCCTGCCAGAATAATTCATTCCAATTTGCCGGCATGATCGATTCATCCACCCATTCGCCAAGGTAGACGCTGGTTTTGTATATGCTGCTTGCGGCAGTTCTCCAGGTTTGATCTGAAGGGATGATGGTCACCGAACCATCTTCGAGCGTAATCGCCAGTTCGGCCAGCAGCGCCGGTTTTCCGACCGGCATCTGCTTTCTGAGGTTGAGATGTCCCCATAGCCTCAGTGGCAGCGGATCATACCATCCGCCGGCCAGCTCGGCGGAGATCAGGTTCTCACCCTTCGCCAAGAGGCGGGTTACATCGATTTCACGGTACCAGATCCTTTTGCTGTAATCGGTCCATGCCGGGTCAAGACGATACTCAGCGGCCTCTGTTCCGTTGACCCAGACCGAATAGTATCCGGCGGCGGTGATCCTGAGAACCGCTGATTTCACGGATTGACCGAGGTCGAATGGCTTTCTGAACCTCACCGCTCCGGAGTGTTCATACTTGAGAGAATCGTCGGCGGGTTCTGCGAGAGGGGAGCCTATCCAGCGCGACCGCTCAAAAGGAACCATGTCGCCGGTTTCTGGATTGTGTTTCTGGCAGGAAGTGAATGAAAGGGCCAGAAGCATGGCCCAGTTTAGAAGCCTCATATCTGTTGTTTTCAACAAATATATCTATTCCCCGATATAACCGGCGCGGTCGAGCGCCAGGTCCTCCTCAACCGGATGGGCCTCCTGATCGGCCGTCAGTTTTTTCAACTGCCTGGCGAGGAAGAATCCGGTGATGACGGCCGAGAAGGTGTCGGCAACGGGACCGCACAGCCAAACTCCCGCCAGTCCCCAGAACCCCGGCAGAATGAGCAGCAGGGGTAAAAGGATGATCAGTTGCCGGAGCAGCGAAAGAAAGGTGGCCATTTTTGCCTTGCCGATCGACTGGAAGAAGTTGGCAGCGACAATCTGAAATCCGACGATGGGAAGTGCCGCGAGGTAGATGCGCATTCCTTCGACGGCCATGCCGATCATCTCAGGATTATCGGTATTGAAGAGTCTAACCAGCCATGAGGGGGCCAGTTCGACCAGCAGCCAGCTCGAAAAGGCAACCGCCGAGGCTGCCATAATGCCTAGCCTTACGGTTTTCTTCACCCTGTCATAATCCTTCGCTCCGAAATTAAAGCCGATGATGGGCTGCGAGGCCATGTTGATCGACACCATGCTCATGATCAGCAGGCTGGCCACTGAGATGATGATCCCCAGGGCGCCGACCGCCAGATCGCCTCCGTACTGGATCAACTGGGTGGTGAAGAGTCCCTGTACCCCGCTGGCTGCAATCTGCATGGAGAAGGGAGCCATGCCCACCGCAGCGATGCGCCCGATGATGCCGAGGTCGAGTTTGAAATTTGAGAGGCGCAGCCGGATCACCGACCGCTTCGAGAGAAAGTGTGAAATGACCCACACATTCAGGATCATCATGGAGAGTACGGTGGCGTAGGCCGCGCCCTTGACCCCAAGGTCAAAGACAAAGATAAAGATCGGGTCGAGGATGATGTTCGATCCGGCGCTTAAAAGCATCGAATACATTGCGATGCGGGCATTCCCTTCCGACCGGATGATATTGTTCATTGAGAACCCCACCACCGAAAAGACAGCTCCGACGAGGATGATGTTGAGGTATTCGTGCGCATACCCCAGGGTTTCTTCGGTGGCTCCGAACAGCTTGAGCATAGGGGTCTTGATCAGGAATCCAACGACGCTGACCATGATGGATACTACGATCATCAGCACAAATCCGTTGCCCAGGATTTTCTCGGCCCGCTTCAGGTTTTTCTGTCCGAGGCTGATTGAGATGTTAACCCCCGATCCGATGCCGATCAGCATCCCGAATGCCATGACGATGAGCATGACCGGAAAGATGACCGAGAGGCCGCTGAGCGCCTCTGCCCCTACTCCTCTTCCAATGTAGATGCGGTCAACAATGTTGTACAGGGCATTTGCAATGACTCCGACAAACGCAGGCAGAAAGTACTTCCACATCAGCTTTCCGATGCGCTCGGTGCCCAGCTCGCGGGTGTTCCGGCTGGCGGCCGTATTGGATGGTTCTCCGGTTTTCATGGTTGCCTGACCGCCAAAAGTAGCAATAAAAAAAGATGGCCCGGAGGAGAGCCGGGCCATATATTAAATTGCTTACGGAATTACTCCTGAAAAGGTTTCACCACTTCGATCACCTCCGGAAGGTCCATACCAATCTTTTTAAGAAAATCGATGGTGGGAACGCCATTCTTGTTCCAGCCTCTCCGTTTGTAAACGGCATCCTTGAGTTTATCATACTGCTCTTCACGGTGTTTGCGGAGGGCATTATGACGTTCGGGCATAGACATGCCGGCAACGTCAAAACCCAGTGCCTGTAGCTGCTTGTCATAGCGTTCGGCACGGCTCTCATATTCTGCCAGGGTCACCGGTCCTGCTGCCCTGAAGGGCTGGTCGTCGTGCTTGCGGGTACCGAAACCCCTCCTAAGGTTAAAGACCCTCTGGAAATTGTATACCCTTTCTGAATCCTCAATGAGCCGTTTCTTGTCAAACTCCCTGCCGGTAACCGACTTGTAGATGGTAACGTAATTATCAACGTGTTCTGGCACTTTGGCCGGTTCATCCGTTTCGGCATTGTTGACCGGCTCCACATCGTTCCATGGCAGCTTGCAGAGGCCCACCAGTCCGAACCAGGTTCTGAACATCGGAAAGTAGTGCAGGGCCTCAGCCTTTTTCTCAAAGGTCGGGATCTGGTTGTTGACCATATCCATGAAGATCAGCCAGGCCTCATCGTGCTGCGGACCCTTGTTGGTCATGGCAAAACCGCCCTGCTGTGCAAGGGATTCTTTCGACACATATTCTGAATACTCCAGTCCTTTGTTCTCCATGCCAATATCCTTCAGGAATTTCGGGTCGCCGCCGTACTCTTTCTCAAAGATCTCCTTCATTTTGCGGATACCGTATCCGGCGATCCTTCCGAATCCCTCACCGCGTGCGCACTGGTGGAGCAGTTCGATGGCCGCTTCGGTGTTTCCGAAGTTCAGTTCAAGTCCCCCGGTGATCTCCTTATTGATGATCCCGGCTTCATAGCACTCCATAACGAAGGCCACGATGGTGCCCCACGAGATGGTATCCATCCCGTAGGTATCGCAGTAGAAGTTTGATTCAATGATGTAATCGGGGTCAAAAATACCGCAATTGGATCCCAGGCCAGCGGCATTCTCATATTCAGGACCGTCGACGATCACCTCCTGGCCTTTGTAGGGACCAGTTTGGACGATATAGGGGTTGACCGCCTTGGCGCACGACATGTTGCATCCGATCCAGCATCCGTCGGGAGTTCCCTGCTGAAACAGTTTCTTCCAGACTTCAGAATCGATCTTTGGAGAATCGTCGTGAGCTCCGAACTTATAATTCATCACCGGGAGGAGATCATAGTCGTTCATGATCTCCATCAGGTGGGCCGTTCCCTTGGTACGCATTTCACACTGGGCATCGTCAAGCTCGCGCATCTCCTTGTTGAACCGCTTGCCTCTCTCCATGATAGCCGGGAGGTCAACCACGTTGTTCAGGTTGCCCTTCACACCCGGGATCTTGCAAACGATGGCTTTAATCTTTTTATTCCGGAACACATGTCCGGTTCCACCCCGACCGGCCTGCTTCAGCCTCACTTTTCCTTTTTTTATGTCGTAGAAACTGAAATTCAGCATTCCGACCCAGGCGTGTTCAGCTGCCATTCCGCTGGATACAACCGATACGTTCACCTTTGATTTTTCATCCTCGGCATACATTTCGGTCAGCACCTCTGCAAGCAGGTGGCTGTCCATCGGCTCAAGCGGAGCCTCCTCAACGGTAACTGTACCGGTGGTGCCGTCGATCACGATGATCACATCCCTGTCGGCCTTGCCCTGAACCTCGATGGCGTCAAAACCCGAGAACTTCACAAAAGGACCAAAATAGCCCCCGGCGTTGCTGTCGGTGACCGATCCGCTGGCCGGTGAAAGCGTGACCACCAGCGACTTGCCGGTTCCGGAGTATTGGGTGATCCCGCCGATCGGTCCTGATGAAATGATGATCTCATTCTCGGGATCGTCCCATTTCGTATCCGGTTTGGTGGCCTCCCACAGCAGTTTCAGTCCATATCCCTTGCCCCCGATAAACTTCTCCTTCATCATTGAAGGCACATCCTTCACCTTAAAGCTGTTGTCGGAGATGTTGATGTACAGAATCTTGTCGGTGTAACCTTTATCCAGCGGTGTAACCTCGTAGTTAAACCTGGCCAGAACCTTGTGGGCCTCTCTCATTTTAGGGATGTCCATATCTTGATTATTTTTGTTTTGAATGTAAGCAAAAATAGAGATTTGCCCCCGTTTAAAGAGCCTAAATACATGATTTTAATCAATATGCAATGAGCGACATATCGGTCAGTCCCCATTCACAGCCAACCAAAGATCCGCTGGTCAGCCTGGCCGGGGAGATTGGATTTGATCATTCCAGAATCCTGCGATTGGCCTACGGAGAGAAATATGCGGCGGTGATGGTTGAGGATGGGGGGATAGGGGTCTGTGCGACGCTCGGAACCCCGTTCAGAGGAGAGCCACAATCCCTCCGTGATCCCGATTATGCCCGGCACGATCACCGGATTGTGGTGAATGCCTATCTCAATGCCTGCGTCAACGGCAACGAATCGTTCAACGGTGAAGGTGACCTGTTTGATTCTCATCCTTTTTCGATCCATTCAACGATCGTTATGATAGGATATTTCATCCCGCTGGTTGAGA
>CAYGOU010000107.1:0-9758 GCA_964351455.1 uncultured Porphyromonadaceae bacterium | reverse complement strand
CCGGCCGTTGTGTACCACCAGGTGCCTGCAACTCAAGCTCAGCGGTTTTGAAACTCTATCCCCGCCATCAAAGAGGGTTAAGAGACTTTCATAATTCATCTCACCCGAAGGAAGTTGCCCGATCTGAATGAAAGGATCGGACAGTCTCAGCCGTCCGATCTGAACATTGCCCTTCGCGGGCTGAACCTTTTGAAACGTGGCATGCAGAATGTGCGCAAAAAGCATGGTATCTGACAGCGGTCCCCTTACCAGCAGGTCCTCAATCAACAAATGATTCGGCCATCTCAGCAATACCTTGCCGACCTCAATCTCTCCGCTGAAGCGCTCTTCGACCCGCTCTATCCACATCCGGGCAATCTTGGTCTGAAACCAGGATGAGCGAATGGTTACCAGCAGTATTACCGCCAGCATAACCAGCACAATTCCAGCAACTCCCCAACCATGCAACAACCGGTGTCTCAATCTCTGATTCTTTCGTAATTTTGCTACTTGCAAAAACAATTCCAAATTAGCAAAATTAGAAAGAAGTACAGACGTACATGGCGATAACCATATTGGGAATAGAATCTTCGTGTGATGACACCTCGGCAGCGGTGATCCGCGACCGCGTTTTGCTTTCGAACAGGATAGCAAACCAGAAGGTTCATGTGGAGTTTGGCGGGGTAGTACCCGAACTCGCCTCCAGGGCACATCAGCAGAACATCATACCCGTGGTCGACCGGGCTATCAGGGAGGCCGGAATCACACCGGATGAAATTGATGCCGTAGCCTTTACGCGAGGTCCGGGACTGATGGGATCCCTCCTGGTAGGAACTTCTTTCGCCAAAGGATTCGCGCTCGCCCGCAACATTCCGATGATCGGGGTCAACCACCTTCAGGGACATATCCTGGCCCTCTTCATCCGGGATCAGATTCAACAGGATGATGGCCCGCAGCACCGCGATCCCTCCTTTCCCATCCTTTGTCTCCTGGTCTCGGGAGGCCACACGCAGATTCTTGTTGTCAGGGATCACCTGGATATGGAAATCATCGGTCAAACCATTGACGATGCGGCCGGTGAGGCTTTCGACAAGTGCGGAAAAATCATGGGACTGCCCTATCCTGCAGGACCGGTAGTCGACCGGTTGGCCAAGGATGGAGATCCCCTGTCATTCGAATTCAGCCGGCCTGCAATCCAGGGTTTTAACTACAGCTTCAGTGGCCTCAAAACCTCTTTTCTCTACTTTTTGCGCGACAAGCTGAAAGAGGACCCTCAGTTCATTGAATCCAGGCAAAACGACCTTTGTGCCTCCCTGCAGCATACCATTGTGGCCATTCTGCTCAACAAACTAAGAAGAGCCGCCCAGAAAACCGGGATCAGGGAAATTGCCATCGCTGGAGGAGTCTCGGCCAATTCAGGACTTAAAAATGCGCTGATCCTGGAGGCAGAGAAGCGCAACTGGAATCTTTACATTCCAAGGTTGGCATTTACGACCGACAACGCCGCCATGATTGCCATCACCGGGCATTTTAAATACCTAAAGGGAGAATTTGCCGGACAGGATATTGCTCCCGAGGCAAGAATGTAGCGTAGCGCGCCATTTCCTAAACGATCCCCGCGAACCCCATAAAGGCCATGGCAAGGAGCCCTGCCACCACAAGGGCAATGGGCACGCCGCGCATTCCCTTTGGAACCCTTGCCAGCTCCATGTGTTCACGCAATCCGGCGAACACCACCAGAGCAACGCCAAATCCAACGGCATTGGCAACTGCATAAACCATGCTTTGAATCAGGTTGAAATCATTCTGGACCGAAAGCACAGCTACCCCTAGAATGGCGCAGTTGGTAGTTATCAGCGGAAGAAACACCCCAAGGGCCTGGTACAGTGAAGGTGAAACCTTTTTGAGTATGATCTCCACCAGTTGAACCAGTGATGCAATCACCAGAATAAAGGTGATGGTCTGCATAAAACCAATCCCGAAGGCATCCAGCACAAATTCCTGAAGAAGCCAGGTAACCAGCGTGGCCAATACCATGACAAAGGCCACGGCACCTGTCATGCCAATGGCAGTGCTCACCCGGTTTGACACCCCCAGAAAGGGACAGATCCCCAGAAACTTATTGAGAACAATGTTATTGACGAAGATGGCGCCTATGATGATGACAAAAAGGTTCATGTCTTGAAGGTTAGAGGTTACTTAACTTTTCTCAGACGGTTGATCAGGGCAATCAGGTAACCCAGGGCCACAAAGGCTCCAGGTGAAAGCACAAATACCAGGATGGTGGTAGCGTCATCCGGAACAAACTTCATATCGAAAATTGATCCGTTACCCAATATCTCCCGGATGGCTCCCAACATGGTAAGGGCCATCGAAAAACCCAGTCCCATTCCCATGCCATCTACCACCGACGACCAAACGTTATTCTTGGAGGCAAAGGCTTCGGCCCTTCCCAGGATCACGCAATTGACCACAATCAGTGGAATGAAGACACCAAGGGCCTTGAACAGTGAGGGCACAAAGGCTTCCATCACCATCTGCACGATGGTCACAAAAGAGGCGATGACCACAATGAAGGTTGGGATCCGTACCTTATTAGGTATCAAATTCTTGATCAGCGAAATGACCAGGTTCGACATCACCAGAACAAAAGCGGTTGCCAATCCCATTCCCAATCCGTTGATGGCAGATGAGGTTACCCCAAGGGTCGGACACATCCCCAGAAGCAACACGAATACCGCATTCTCCTTAAAAAATCCTTTGGTAAAATTGCTAAGCTGGCTCATTTCTGACCTCCTTTCAAGTAAGCGTCATAGGCCCGCTGAACGGCATCGCAGAAGGCCCTGGATGTAATGGTTGTGGCAGTAATCCCGTCGATGATTCCCCCATCCTTATCAACTTTCATGTTCACCACACCCGGGTTCAGATCTACAAACTGGTTCTTGAACTTGGGCTCGGTCATCTTTGTCCCGAGCCCGGGGGTCTCAGCATGTTCCAGCACCGAGGTATTGATGATGGTTCCGTCGGGAGCCAGTCCCACCATGATGCGGATCAAACCGCTGAAACCCATCTTCGTCAGGGTGCTTATGGCCGTTCCAACCAGCTGATCTCCGCTCCGGGCGGGATAACACTCGAGTTCTCCCAGGTCTGACGGAATCAGGTATACTTCGTCACTTGGATTGTTGTCAAAGGCAGGAACCACCTGTCCGATAGCCTCCAGTTTGGCTTTAAGCTTGGCTTCAGCGATCGGACCCTTGGTCAGTTCGTTAATGTAAGCCAGCGCAGTTGATGCAACTGCTGTCACCACCAACAGGGTGATGACCATATTTTTGAAGTTGGATTCCTTGCTAGCCATTTTTGATCACCTCCCCGAATCTTTTTGGTTTCATGTATTTATCAATCAGGGGCACGAAGGCATTCATGATCAGGATCGCAAAGGAGACCCCCTCGGGATAAGCCCCGAAAACCCTGATCACCACCGTGATCACCCCAATGCCTACCCCAAACAGGATCTGGCCTGACCTGCTCATGGGCGACGAGACCATGTCTGTAGCCATATAAACGGCTCCGAGCACCACACCACCCGCAAGAAGATGGAAAACCGGATCTGCAAATTGCGAAGGATCAACGAGCCACAGGATACCGGTAAAAGCAAATACCGAAAGCAGCACCGAAATCGGAATATGCCAGGTAATCACCTTTTTCCAGAGCAAGAACAGACCTCCTGCCAACAAGGCAAGTGCTGAAATCTCACCCAGTGAGCCGCTCATGTTGCCCAGAAAGAGCTGTGAGTATTCCGGAACATCCTTCATCAGCTCCGACATGGGCTGACCGTTCTTGAGGCCCTCCTTGAGTATTCCCAGTGGAGTTGCACCGGTGGTGGCATCCAGGTAGGCCCACCTCGACTCAACCGCTTTGGGCCATGAGGTCATTTGAACCGGAAATGAAATCAGCAGGAAAACACGACCCACAAGAGCCGGATTAAAAGGGTTCTTGCCCAGTCCCCCAAATGACATCTTGCCTATTCCGATGGAAACCAGGCTGCCGATCAGAATGATCCAGATGGGCAGGTTGCTGGGCACATTGAAGGCAAGTAACATCCCTGTTACCACAGCCGAGCCGTCCCACAGTGTTGGCCTGGTACCCATCACAAACCTGGCAATGAGGTATTCAAAAAGCATGCACGACAAAACAGCAACGGTGGTAACCACCAGGGCACCTAAACCAAACAGGATCAAAGAGATCACGAATGCCGGTAACAGGGCAAAAACCACCCTGAACATAATCTTCTGCACAGAGTCTGAATCGTACACATGGGGCGATGGAGAGACAGCGATCAAATTTGCATTACTCATTTGCTTCTGGATCTTATGATACGATTGACATTGGCTTTACCAAGACGTATGTAGTCTAACAAGGGACGGTTCGAGGGACAGGTGTAGCTGCATGATCCGCATTCGATACAATCCAGGGCACGGTTAAGCTCCACATCCTCCCAGCGCTCCAACTCTCCGAGGGTCATTAGTAAATAGGGCTCAAGTCCCATCGGACAAACAGTCACACATTTCGAACAGCGGATGCAGTTCATCACCTTTTTGCGTCGGGATTCCTGCAACGGAAGCACTAAGAGTCCTGAGGTTCCTTTGGTCACCGGCAGTTCGGTCTCTGCAACCGCCTTGCCCATCATCGGTCCCCCGTTGATAACCTTTCCGGTAGTCCCTGGTAATCCTCCTGCTGCCTGAATCAGTTCTGAAAATGGAGTTCCGATCCTGACCAGAAAATTTGAGGGTTTGGCAATCTCCTTGCCGGTAACGGTCACCACCCTTTCAAAGAGCGGCTTGTTCTTCATGACCGCCTCATATACAGCAAAAGCGGTACCCACATTGTGAACCACAGCGCCCACATCGATGGGCAACCTGCCGGAGGGAACCTCCCTTCCGGTAAGGGCCTTGATCAGCTGTTTTTCTCCACCCTGGGGATACTTGACCTTGAGTGCCGCGATCCGAATGCCCGGATAGCCTTTTGCCAGGCTGGCCAGGTGGGCTATGGCATCCGGCTTGTTTCGTTCAATTCCAATAATTGCTTCTTTCACCCCAAGTGCTTTCATCAGCAGCTGGGTTCCTACCATCACCTCTTCACCCTTTTCAAGCATCAGACGGTGGTCTGAGGTAAGATAGGGTTCACATTCAACTCCGTTAATGATCAATAAACCCGCCTTCTTGCCCTTCGGAACGCTCAACTTGACATGAGAGGGGAAGGTTGCTCCACCCAGGCCCACAATGCCCATTTCGAGCACTCTGGCAACGATTTGTTCAGAAGTCAGGCTCTCGTCCTTTTTCAGGTCGGTCGATCGGTCGATGGTATCAATCCATTCATCTCCATCGGTCTCGATCTGTATCCCCGGTTTCTTATAGCCCGAATGATCCGGCATGGGTTCAACCTTCAAAACCACTCCTGATACCGGAGCATGAATATTGGCCGAGACGAAGCCGGTACTCCTGGCAATCAGTTGGCCGGCTTTTACCCGGTCACCTTTTGCAACGACCGCTTCGGCCGGTGCACCAAGATGCTGGTTCAACAACACGGTAACCACCCGGGGAACCGGAAGCACCTCAATGGCGGAACCTGAAGCCAGCTTATGTTCCGGTGGATGAACGCCACCTCTGGGAAACGTTTTCAATGCTTTAACCTCCTATGCTTTTGGTTAATTCGTCACAAGGGTTGACTCCTCTCCGCCCACACTGGTCTTCTCTTCCTTGCGGGGCGGGAAATTGATCTCCAGAATGGAGTGGGTCGGACAAACCTCCACACATTTTCTGCAGAGTTTGCACTTCACCGGATCAATATAGGCGAGGAAATTCTCAACGGTAATGGCATCGTAGGCACATACTTTCACGCATGCCTTACAGCCGATGCAGGCAACGGCACAGGCTTTTTTAGCCACCGCCCCTTTGTCCATGTTCACACATGAAACAAAAATCTTACGGTCTTTCTTGTTCTTCTTGCGCAATTCAATGATCTCCTTCGGACAGGCCTTGACACAGGCCCCGCAAGCTGTGCACTTGTCGTCGATGACCACCGGAAGAAGTGTCTCGCTGTCCATATAAATCGCTTCGAAATCACACGCCTCAACGCAGTCGCCCATTCCAAGACATCCATATGAACATCCGGTATCTCCGGCATAAAGACTTGAAGCCACAGCACAGGAGCCGGCCCCATCGTAAAAGTTGGTCCTCACCCGTTGAGCGGGAGAACCCGAACACCTGATCACGGCGACCTGCGGATCTTTTTCAGCAGCAACCTTTCCCAGGGTCGAAGCCACCTGCTTCATGCAATCGTTTCCGCCAACCGGACAGTAGAGATTGTCGAGCAGGGCAGCCTTGACGCAGGCATCTGCAAAACCACGACATCCGGGAAATCCGCATCCTCCGCAGTTTGCACCGGGCAATACCGCCTCCACCTGGTCGATCCTCGGATCCTCGTATACCTTGAACTTCTGGGCAACGACAAAGAGGATCATGGCAGCCAGAACCCCAATGACGCTTAAACTGATGATGGTAATCAAAACCGTACTCATGCAGCGATTATTTTATCTGTTTTCTTACTCTGAACCTGAAGGATCGCGACAGCCGGTCATTCATAAAATAAAGTCCCGCATAATAGGGAACCAGCACTCCGATTCCCAGGAGCGCCGACAAAGCCTCGCTTCCCGAAAGAAGATACACCAGAATAATGGTTGCCATCAATACTCCCAACGGAAGCAGGTATCCGTAAAGTACGGCCCTCAATCCCATCGATGGCTCCATCATGATCTCAACCTCCTCTCCAACATGCAAATCCAACCCGGCGGTATCAGCATCGACGTATTTGGTATCCTGCTCTGAAAGGGAACAGGCACCACGCGCATGGCAAGAAGAGCACGAAGGGTGTGCAATGAATCTCACCCTCACCTTCCCATCTTCATGTGATTCAACAATACCCTGATGCTCAACAGCGTAATCATTCGACATATGCGGGGGACTATTGATATAGCCGACAAAAATAGCAGTATTGCCGGGGATAAAGATTGCGATTTGTCAGTTTTGCTCTTTTTCGTAGCTTATTTGTTTTCATTTTAAATAAGCTATTTTTACATCCTTTGCTCAAAAGGTATGATCAACTTTTCGAAGACAACCTTGACAAACGGCCTGAGGGTGCTGGTTCATTCAGACTTCACCTCACCCATCGTGGCCATGAACCTCTTGTACGGGGTGGGTTCACGCGATGAGCACCCCGACATGACCGGTTTCGCCCACCTCTTTGAGCACCTCATGTTTGGAGGGTCAGCCAACATTCCGGATTACGACACCCCGCTTCAGCTGGCGGGTGGCGAAAATAACGCCTTCACCAACAACGACTATACCAACTATTACTTAACCCTGCCCCACCAGAACATTGAAACCGGATTCTGGCTTGAGTCAGACCGGATGCAGCAGCTCGCCTTCAAGCCTAAAAACCTTGAAACCCAGAAAAGCGTGGTGATTGAGGAGTTCAAGCAACGCTACCTCAACCAGCCCTACGGGGATCTCTGGCTTCATCTCAGACCCCTGGCCTTTACCACCCACCCCTACCGGTGGCCAACCATAGGCCGGGAGGTCAGACATATCGAGCAAGCATCCCTTGATGACGTAAAGAGTTTTTTCAGCCGCTTTTACACTCCCGGCAACGCCATCCTGACCCTCGCCGGGCATATCCATCCCGATGAGGCTTTCAGGCTGGCTGAGAAGTGGTTCGGACAGATCAACAGGCAACATAACAAACGGATCACCCGGCCACAGGAACCGGAACAAGATTCGCCCCGCTTTCTGCGCCTGCAGCGCCCGGTGCCGCATACCGTGGTAATGATGGCCTACCACATGGAATCGAGACATACCCGGCAGTTTTACATGGCCGACCTGGCCAGTGACCTGCTTGCATCGGGACTCAGCTCCCGCTTCCAGAATCGCCTGGTCAGGGAGCAAAAGCTTTTCTCAGAGTTGGATGCCTACCTGACCGGGGATGAAGATCCGGGTTTGTTTATCGTGAGCGGCCATCTCAACCCTGGAATTCGCGAAGAAGAGGCCATCCGCAAAATTGAGGAAGAATTGTCACATCTTTCGTCAGAACCCATTTCGGAAAAGGAGATGCGCAAGGTGAAAAACCGGGTTGAATCCAATTTCATCTTTTCCCACACCAACATCCTGACCCGGGCCATGAACCTGTCATACCACGAATGGCTGGGCGATGCTGAAAAACTTAACCATGAACTTGAAATTTATGATTCGATCACCGAAAATGAAATAAGAACCTGGGCACAAGAGAGACTCATCCCCGCCAATTGCTCAACGCTGGTTTACCAGGCACTTTCAAACCCAACATGAATCCTTGGAAAAACATACCCGGGGTTAAGGCGGCAGGAGCGCTGGCCTTTCTTCCAACCGAAAACCGGTTCCTGCATCCATCTGTTCCGGTCAGGATCATCAGGTCACGTGGAGAGCCCATCACCCGGATCGACATCATTTACCAGGCAGGCGGAAGATATCAGTCCAGAACCTTCGAGGCCAGCTATACCAACCAGATGCTGATGGAGGGAACCGATCGGATGTCAGCTTCAGATATCGCCGGCGAACTTGATTACCTGGGAAGTTATGTTACGCCCGGGACCGACCGCGATGAGGCTGAAATAAGCCTCTCCTGCCTCGACAAACACCTTGAACCAACCCTTGCTCTGGTGCTGGAATTGCTCACCCGACCGGTCTTCGGTGAGAATAACCTTGAAATCGTAAAGAGCAAACGAATCCAGCAGATGGAGATTGACCTGCAACGGGTTGAGGCCATTTCACGCAAACACCTGATGCAGGCCATATTCGGCAGCGACCACCCCTACGGAAAATGGGGAGAAATCGCAGAGGCCGCCGCCATTGAATCCTCCTGGCTGAGGGAGTTTCACAAGAATTACTATCCCCTGGCCAAGGCAAGAATCCTGGTCTCAACCAACGACCCCGACCATGTTTTCAGGCTGCTTGAACGGATGGTTCTGCCTTTGATTCAGGAAGAGTCACCCGGAACTGCTTCACAAAAGTTTGCCCTGCCTGCACTCCATGCTACAGCGGGAAAAAGAATCCTGATCAACAAAGCAGATGCCCGTCAGACAGCCATAAGGATGGGCAAGTCAATGGTTCCAAGGTCACATCCCGATTTCGGAATACTGAGTCTCCTGACAACAATTCTTGGAGGATACTTCGGTTCGCGCCTGATGAAAAAAATCCGTGAGGAGAAGGGTTACACCTACGGCATTGGCGCATGGCTAAGTTCGATGAAGGAGCATGGTTATCTGGTCATTTCGAGCAGCGTAAGGAATGATGTTTGGGAGGAAACCCTCAATGAATGCAATTCAGAAATCAGGAGGCTTTGCGATACACGCATTTCACAAAAGGAGCTGACCCTGGTAAGGAATTACCTGTCGGGAGACCTTCAGCGAAAACTCGATGGAGCCTTGGCCCAGGCCGATATCATGAGAACCCTGTGGGTACACCATTTCGATTTTTCAGAAATCAGCAGATTTCACCAGATGCTCCACGAATGCACCCCCGAAGAGCTGAGAGAAGCAGCCCGCCGTTACCTTGACCCGGCCTCCCTCATTGAGGTGGTCTGCACCGGTTGACCTCTAATAAGAAGTGCTTAAAAATTCGTAATTTCATTCTCCGATTTCTGAAGGAATGTTTGAGCTTACCGTAGAAGAGTCAACAAAAGTCGACGAG